>WOUW01000019.1 GCA_009773055.1 Paracoccaceae bacterium | reverse complement strand
TCTCGATGAACCCCCTACTAGGCCGATATGCTGCAGTAAGACGCCGATGCGCCCAAACCGCCCGCATATCCCTTCATGAACCAATCAGTTTCAAAGAGCTATCGTCAGACAAAAAACGTGCGATCCGCCAATTTCCTGGCGTATCCCTTCGCGCCTTGTCTTCAGATTTTCCGGACTTCGGCTTCGTTCTACCGTCGCATCCGTCCGTCACCGTAGCGTCTCTGCTTCGGTGAAGGGGTATTTACGGAGGCGGCGCGGTGCCCGCAAGAGCAAAAAACACCTTCGCTACAAATTTTTTGCTGGGACGGGAAAACTCTACAAAATCTGGTGGTTGACGCAAGAAATCCCACAATCGGGTGAAGTTGCGGCAATTTTCTTGCCCTGCGCCTTGTACCGGGATCCGCCTCAGGCCGAGGCGGGGCGCCGTTGCATCGGCCTCGGGAGCAGCCGCACTGCCAAGAGCCCCAATCCAAGGGCGACATAGACCAGCACCGACGTGGTCCAGACCTTCGACAGTAGTGCCAGATGCACCACTCCGGCCAGAATCGCCAGATAGGCCAGCTTGTGCAGTCTGTTCCACGCCGCTGCCCCCATCCGCCGGATCGCCCCGTTCCATGAGGTCGCCGCAAGTGGCAAGAGTGCCAGAAATCCGATCATGCCGACGATCACGAAGGGCCGCTTTGTCAGGTCCGCCGCCATCTCGGACCAGCGCAACCCCATGTCGAGCCACACCCAAGCTGTCAGATGCAAGGCAACATACAGAAACGCGAGCAGACCCAGCGCACGGCGAAAGCGGATCAGATTCAGTCCCACTCGGCGCAGGGGCGTGATGGCCAGCGAGGCGAGCAGAAACTGCAACCCGCGTTCCCCCAGACCGCGTTCGATCGCCTTCACCGGGTCAGGACCAAGGCCGCCAAACACCGCGCCCCAGACCAGAAAGCCCAAGGGAACCAGCCCAAGAACATAGACAACCCAGGTTGGCACCCGCCGGGCAAACGCATTCACCCGATCCATCAGTAATTCTCCGCCAGATCCATCCCGGCATAGAGGCTTGCCACTTCGGCTTCATAGCCGTTGAACATCAGGGTGTCCTGACGCCCGCCGAAAAGGCCCGCGCCGATCCGCCGCTCTGACGCCTGGCTCCAGCGCGGGTGGTCCACTGTCGGGTTGACGTTGGAATAAAAGCCATACTCGGACGGCTGCAGCATGTTCCAGGTGGTCTTGGGCATCTTGTCGACCAGACTGATCCGCACGATCGACTTGATCGACTTGAAGCCGTATTTCCACGGCACGACCAGCCGGATCGGCGCGCCGTTCTGCTTGGGCATCGCTTCACTATAAAGCCCGGTGGCCAGGATCGTCAGCGGATGCATCGCTTCGTCCAGCCGCAGCCCCTCGCGGTAGGGCCATTCGATGAACGGAGACGCCACACCCGGCATTTCTTCGGGCCGCACCAGCGTCTCGAAGGCCACGAACTTCGCCGACGGCTGCACACCCACGCGGTTCAACAGACCCGCAAGCTCGAACCCGATCCAGGGAACGACCATCGCCCAAGCCTCGACACAGCGGAACCGGTAGATGCGTTCCTCAAGCGGTTGCCCCGTCATGACGTCCGCCAGATCATAAGTGCCGGGCTTGTCGACCAGACCGTCGATGGTGATCGACCAGGGGTCCACGGTCAGCCCGGCAGCATTTGCAGCCGGATCGCCCTTGCCGGTCCCGAATTCGTAGAAATTGTTGTAGGAGGTGATGTCCTCAAGCGAGTTCGGCTCGTCGGCGGTGGAATAGGCGCTTGGTGCTGCCTCGATCCGCGCCATGGCCGGGGTGGCTGCAAAGGCCGCGGCACCAGCAATCAGCTGGCGGCGGTTCAGCCACAAGGGCTTTGGCGTCACATCGGACCAGTTCAGGCGCATCGAGGGTTCCTTTCGCGTTTCTGCAAACATGCCTCAGCTTGCATGAAACGCAAAACAATCCGTCTCACGTGTGCGCCAGACACCTGAAATATTGCGTCAGATTGTTCACGTCAGATGAACTGTGCTCACGGCAGTTTGAATGGAAATCCAAGCATGGCTCGGCTTAGTGCAAGCGCTTTTCGGGTCAAGCGCAGATCACGGAAATGTCCCTCTGATCCGATGTCGCACCGTCCCCATATATAGCCTGCCAATCACGGCACACCGATCAAACGGGAGTGACACCAATGATCCGTAGAACCTTTCTTGCTTTGACCGCAGCCACCGCCTTTGCGATGCCTGCTTTTGCTGACGGCCATTCCAAGGACATCGTTGACACCGCCGTCGCTGCTGGCACGTTCAACACCCTTGCCGCCGCTCTGACGGCTGCAGGCCTCGTCGAGACGCTGAAGGGCGAAGGCCCGTTCACTGTTTTCGCACCGACCGACGCTGCTTTCGCCGCGCTGCCCGCTGGCACCGTGGAAGACCTGCTGAAGCCGGAAAACAAGGACAAGCTGGTTTCGATCCTGACCTACCATGTGGTGCCGGGCATGGTCATGTCGACCGACCTGACCGAGGGCATGAAAGCCGCAACCGTGAACGGCGCCGAGGTTACCATCACGCTTGACGGCGGGCCGAAGGTCAATGGCGCTGTCATCTCGGCGCCCGACGTCGCTGCCTCGAACGGTGTGATCCATGTGATCGACAGCGTCATTATGCCGCCGATGTAAGCCAAAGTCCGGGGGGTGCCACGGCGCCCCCCATTTTCAGTTGGGGCACAGCCCTAATTTCAATCAACGGGGACCACAACATGAACCGCCGCACCTTGTTCCGGCTTGCGGGCGCAGTTTCAGCCGCAGCCATCCTTGCCGCCTGCGTTCCGGCGCAGACTGAACCCGATATCGTCGACATTGCCGCGTCGAACGAGGATTTCTCGACCCTCGTCGCTGCCGTAAGTGCAGCCGGGCTGGTCGATACGCTGAAGGGCGATGGACCGTTCACCGTCTTCGCCCCGACCAATGCCGCCTTTGCTGCCCTTCCGGCAGGAACGGTCGAGAACCTTCTCAAGCCGGAAAACAAGGAACAGCTGATCAAGATTCTGACCTATCACGTCGTGCCCGGTGCCGTGACCTCGGACCAGCTTGCGGGGCAGCGGCTGGACGTCGCCACCGTGCAGGGCCAGACCGTCCACATCGACGGACGCCGTGGCGTGAAGGTAAACAAGTCCCGCGTGACGACGGCCGACATCATGGCTTCGAACGGGGTGATCCATGTGATCGACCGCGTGCTTCTGCCGAAGTAGGGTCAGACAATCCGTCATGACAAAAGGCCCCGGCACGCACTGTGCAGGGGCCTTTTGCATTTCGGTTAGCAGGCTCGTCAGGCTCGTGATCAAAGATCGACTTGGCCCCGATCTCCAAGGTCCGGCGACCGGCCCTTGACCGCGGCCGAAACGATGCTGGCAATCCCGCCAAGCAGTCCCGGTCCGTCCCAGACATCGGCATGCCCGGGGTCGATCTCCAGAACCATCACGTCATTTGCTTCAGGACCTTCCGGCCAGAAAAGCTGCGCGCCGGGGTTCCACAGGTCCTTCACCAGTCCCTTGTCCGGATTGATCCGCGCCTTGCCTTCCAGCGCGACATGGTCGCCTCGTCCCTGATAGGTCAGAAACACCGATCCATCAGCGCGGATGTCCGCCGCAGCGGGAGAATTCATCTCGGTCAGAATGTAGATGAGACCTTTTTCGTGCATCGCAATTGTTGACATCGGCCGCCCGCGAAGGCCGTCGGACCACCGGGTCACCAGCATCGCGATGTCGATCGCCTTGATGATCTCCCACACGCGATCAGCCGAGATCGGCTCGCCAGCCGGGTGCGAAGGCGTTGGGTTCGTCGTGTCCATGTGGTCGCTGACAAGGGTCATCTGGCTGGTCCTCGGAACTGGGGAGAGAGGTCGCATCGCGCCTCAGGATACAACCCCAACGCGCAAGGCCCCCCAAGGTTCCGAAAGGCCCCGCCGCTTTCGCGCCGCCACCTGCGATCGTCAGAGTCTTAACAGACCCTGAAGATGCGGGCCCAAGCCTTTGAAAAGGTTGGGCCCGCAGTTCTGCCCGCGCGCGGGCAGTCTTAGTGGACGACCGCCGACTGCGGACGCTCGCGGCGGCTTTGCACCACGCGATCGCCGATGATCAGACCTTCCGGCCCCGCCGTCACCTGGATGACGCTGCCGTCCAGGATTTCCCCGGCCAGTAGCATCTCGGACAGCGGGTCCTGCAGCTGCCGCTGGATCACCCGTTTCAGGGGCCGCGCGCCAAAGACCGGATCATAGCCTTCGTCCGCCAGCCAGGCCTTCGCCGTGGCATCCAGATCCAGCACGATCTTGCGTGCCGCAAGCCGGGCCTCCAGCCGCTTCATCTGGATCTCGACGATGCCGCTCATGTCCGCCCGGTTCAGCCGGTCGAAGATGATCTGCTCGTCCAGACGATTCAGGAACTCGGGCCGGAAATGCTGGCGGACCGCTTCCATCACCTCGGCCTTGGCACCGCTGGCATCAACCCCGTCGGGCAGTTCCGACAGCGCCCGCGCCCCAAGGTTGGAAGTCAGGATGATCAGCGTCTGCTTGAAGTCCACCGTCCGGCCCTGTCCATCGGTCAACCGGCCATCGTCCAGCACCTGCAGAAGGACGTTGAACACGTCCGGATGCGCCTTCTCGACCTCGTCGAAGAGGACGACCTGGTAGGGTCGTCGCCGCACGGCTTCGGTCAGAACCCCGCCCTCGTCATAGCCGACATAGCCCGGCGGCGCGCCGATCAGGCGGGCGACCGAGTGCTTCTCCATGAACTCCGACATGTCGATCCGGGCCATCGCCGAGTCGTCGTCAAAGAGATACTCGGCCAAAGCCTTGGTCAGTTCGGTCTTGCCGACACCGGTGGGTCCAAGGAACAGGAACGACCCCAGCGGCCGGTTCTCATCCGACAACCCGGCCCGCGACCGCCGCACCGCACGGCTGACGGCTTCCACCGCTGTCCGCTGCCCGACCACGCGCTTGCCCAGCTCCTCCTCCATCTTGAGCAGCTTCTCCTTTTCGCCTTCCAGCATCTTCGTCGTCGGAATGCCCGTCCAGCGCTCCACCACTTCGGCAATCTGCTCAGGACGGACAGCTTCGGCGACCAACGCCTGGCCTTCCTTGGCTTCCGCCTCGGCCAGATCCTTCTCCAGCTGCGGGATGCGCCCGTACTGAAGCTCACCCGCCTTGGCGAAGTTGCCCTCGCGCTTTGCCCCTTCCAGCTCGACCCGCGCTGCGTCCAGCTGTTCCTTCAGGGTCCGCGCCGCTTCCAGGCTGGCGCGCTCGGCCTGCCACTTCGCCGTCACTGCAGCGGACTTCTGCTGCAGGTCCGCCAACTCGCGCTCCAGCTTTTCCAGCCGGTCCTTCGACGCCGCGTCGTCTTCCTTCTTCAGCGCTTCGGCCTCGATCTGGAACTGCAGGATCTGCCGGTCCAGCGCGTCCAACTCCTCGGGCTTGGAGTCCACCTCCATCCGCAAGCGCGAGGCGGCTTCGTCCATCAGGTCAATCGCCTTGTCGGGCAAGAAGCGGTCGGTGATATACCGGTGCGACAGTGTCGCCGCCGCCACCAGCGCGGCGTCGGTGATCCGCACCCCATGGTGCAGCTCGTACTTCTCCTTGATCCCGCGCAGGATGCTGATCGTGTCTTCGACCGTCGGCTCGGACACGAAGACCGGCTGGAAGCGACGGGCCAAGGCCGCGTCCTTTTCCACATGCTTGCGGTATTCATCAAGCGTAGTCGCACCAATGCAGTGCAGCTCACCCCGAGCCAAAGCCGGCTTGATCAGGTTCGCCGCATCCATCGCACCTTCGGATTTGCCCGCGCCAACCAGCGTGTGCATCTCGTCGATGAAAAGGATGATCTCCCCCGCCGCCGTCTCGATTTCTTTCAGGATGGCCTTCAGCCGCTCCTCGAACTCACCGCGATACTTGGCCCCGGCGATCAACGATCCCATGTCCAGCGCCATCAGCTTCTTGTTGCGAAGGCTCTCCGGCACGTCACCGTTGACGATCCGCAGGGCGAGTCCTTCCGCAATCGCCGTCTTGCCGACGCCGGGTTCTCCGATCAGCACCGGGTTGTTCTTCGTCCGGCGGCTCAGAACCTGCATCGCACGACGGATCTCTTCATCCCGGCCGATGATCGGGTCGATCTTGCCGTCCCGCGCCGCCTGGGTCAGGTCGCGGGCATACTTGTTCAACGCCTCCATCGTGTCTTCGCTGGACGCCGAATCCGCGGTCCGCCCCTTGCGAACCTCGTTGATCGCGGTGTTCAGCCCCTGGGCAGTAACCGCCCCCGCCGTCAGCGCATCCTTGGCTCGGGTGTTCACCAGCGCCAAAGCTGTCAGCAACCGCTCTACCGGCACAAACGAGTCCCCGGCCTTTTTCGCCACGGCTTCCGCCTCGTCCAGCACGCGGACAAGCTGCGGATCCACATAGGTCTGCGCATCGCCTCCCGTGACTTTGGGCAGCTTCGCAATGGCAGCGTTCACTGCCGCATTGACCTGTTCAGGGCTGCCGCCCGCCTTGCGGATCAGGTTCGCCGCAAGTCCCTGGTCATCATCCATAAGTGCCTTCAGCAAATGGTCGGGCAGCACACGCTGGTGGCTTTCCCGCATCGCGATCGTCTGCGCGGCCTGAAGGAAGCCGCGCGACCGCTCCGTGAATTTCTCCAAATTCATCGGTCATTCTCCTCTCGTGAAGCGCCCCGCTTACGGTGCCCGGTCATCCAGCACACCCCGTGAAGGCCTTGTCCTTGATCTGGGCGCGGTCGGAAAACTTTGCAATCCCCGCTGGCCCAAAAACCACACGGGGCGAAAAGCCGCGTTTTCGGCCTTTCCTTGCCGATCCCAACTCCCTCCATCGGCGGGATCGGGCTGTCTCTGACCGCGCCTTGCAACCTTGCCTTGCATCCTGCCCCCGCGCCTCCTCATCCTCGGCGCTTCGGAAACCGGAAAGGTCGACCCATGAGCGACGCCAAACTCCCCCTGATCCACAAGGCCCCGGTCGAGGGCCTGACGATCCACGTCGCCCGGACTGGCCTTGCCATCGGGGATCAGGCCTGGCTTGACCGATTGTCCGACGGACGGATCGGTGTCTTTGCCCGGCTGAAGAAGCCGATCCTTGGTCTGATCCCGCACCATCGCGACGGGCTTGTCGGTCATCTTGGTCCGGTGGCCGAGGAAATCATCTCCCCCTCGCTGGCCCACGGCGACGACCTTCGCGTCCGGATCATCGACCTCACGCCCGAGCATCTGGCGAACGGCTACCCGCCGGAAGTCTACATTTCAGTCTGGGGCGACCCGCGCCATCTGCAGCCCGTGCTGGCCGCCGTCGGCCTGCCACTGCCCGAAACGCCAAAGCCGAAAGCACCGAAGGGTCTCAGCGGGTTGCGGCCCGCTTAGGGCTCATAGCGGACATAGGCAAAGGCGCTGCTGTCAGGGGCCCAGCACGGCACGTTGATCGACCCCTGGCCCCCGGTGAACTCTCGCACCCGGCGGCGATTGCCGCCCTCGGGGTCGCACAGCACCAGCGCCACTTCCAGATCCGCCGGGTGCCCGGTCGTGCCCGCCGGATAGGCCAGATACAAAAGCTGCCGCCCGTCGGGCGACGGATGCGGGAACCAGTTGACGAACCCGTCCTCGAACAGCTGTCGCTGCTCCGATCCATCCGCCGCCATCACCCAGATCTGCGCATGCCCGGTGCGGTCGCAATTGTAATAGATCCGGCTGCCATCCGGGCTGAAATCCGGCCCGTCACAATGCCCCTCGCCGTTGGTCAGACGCTTTTCCGCCTGCCCCGGCACCAGTGTATAGACGTCGACCACACGGGCACCGCCCCGCGCAGCCACATAAGTCAGCATCCGCCCGTCGGGCGAGACCCCATGCCACCAGCTTGGGGCGTCCGGCGAGACCTTCGCCGGCTCGCCCCCCGTCACCGGCATCACATAGACCTGCGATCCTGACCCCTCGTGATGCGATGACAGGATGATCGTCGACCCATCCGGGCTGATCCCGTGGTCGTTGTTGCAGCGCACGGCTGCACCGGATGGCACCGGCACCAGCGCAGGCTTGTCCAGTGGCACCCGGTAAAGCAGCCCCTCCCCGTTCACCAGCAGCCAGTCCCCGGACGGCGCCCAGTTCGGCGCCTCGATCCGGCCCTCGACGGCAAGCACCTCGGTTACCTGACCCGTGGTCACCTCATAGGTCTCGATGATGCTGCGCACCGCCAACCCTTTCAATTCAATTCAAACTTTCGCTTGCTCATTTCCCAAATACTCCACGGGGGTCCGGGGGTGTGAAACCCCCGGGTCCAGCCACGCAAAGCTACTCCCGGGATTTCGCGACCAGCAGCTTCTTTGGCCGCAGTGCTTCTGCCGCCTTGAACAACCCAAAGGTCTGGTTGACGTAGTTCACCACGCCCGAGATCTTTTCCAGATAGGCCTGCACTTCAGGCGTCCGCTCGGCTTCCACCAGCTGCACCGACCGCGCTGGGTCCATCCCCTCGAATTGCACATAGAACAAGGGCTCGCCCCGGCGCAGGATCAGGTCCTTCTGCGGCTCGTGCCACTCGAAGGCCCACATCAACGGGCGCGGCCAGATCGAGATCGGGAACCGCCCGCCGAAGATCGTGCCGGGCAGCGGGTCAGGCCGATAATGCGCGAAGGCCGACAGCTGCGACAGATAGACCATCTCGTCAGCGATAAAATAGTAGGGCAGATGCAGCTGCACCGTGGGCCGGTCGGGAAATCGCCATTCCGCCTCGCTGACCAGCGTCAGCACCTCGTTCAGTTTCGACGACCGGATGGGACTGGCCGCCCCGGCCTTGTTCACCAGAACCGCCTTGCCCTTTTCGTCGCGCTGAAACCCGATGTGCAGGTCGAACGGGCATTTCACCATGAAATACCGGCTTTCCAGCTGGATCACCGCCGGGCACCGGCCGGCCGATTTCGCATGCGCCTTGTTCGGCGGGCGGATCACCACCCGCTCCGGCGGGTCGTACATCACCGCGCCTTTGTCCTGCGCCAGGAACCAGCCCACCACAAGCGGCCCGGACTCCGGCCCATCCTCCGGGCGCTCAAAGCTAAGGGTGATGTCCATGTCGCACTCCTACTCCAGCGCCCGCCGCACGGCCCGCACCCGATCTGCCGAGGTCTGACGCCAGACCGGGGGCGCAAAGCCCATCTCGACCACCCGGCCCGTCATCGGGGTCGACGCCGAACATGACGCGTGAATCTCGGCAATGCCAAGCCCCTTCAGCATCCCGGCGTTGTCCGGGGTCACGCCCGACCCCGGCATGATCGTGATGCGCCCGGCAGACCGAGCAACCATCGCTGCGATCCGTGCCGCGCCCGCCTCAGCCGTCGCTTCACCGCCCGATGTCAGGATGCGATGGAAAGCCAGCGTCACCCCCACTTCCAACCCTTCCGCCATATCCGGCACCAGATCGATGCAGCGGTGCAGGACTAACTCCAACCCATTCGCAGCCGCGATCAGCCGTCGCAGCACCGCCTCGTCCAGCCTCCCGTCAGGCAACAAAGCCCCCAGCACCACCCCCGCCAACCCCGCCGCGCGCGCCGCGGCGATCTCGGCTTCCATCATCGCGATTTCGGCGTCCGACCAGACGAACCCCCCGGCCCGTGGCCGGATCATCGCCACCACCGGGACCCCGCACCGCGCCGCCAGCGCCATCAGCCCGGCTGAAGGTGTCAGCCCGCCCAGCGCAAGCGCCGCGCAAACCTCGATACGGTCCGCCCCGCCCACGACCGCCTCGGCCAGCCCTTCGGCGGTATCGACGCAGACCTCCAGCTTTACCCCCATTCGGCGACCCCCGCCATCGCCGCACCCAGAAGCCCGGCGTCCGCCCCGCACGCCGCTGGCACCAGCAGCGGTCCCGAGGTTTTGCGCAAGAGCCGCACCCGCACCGCCTCGTCCAGATAGCCGACCAGGCCCAATGCCCGTGACAACCCGCCCCCGACCGGCACCACATCCGCGCCAACGACGTTCACCACCATTGCCAAAGGCCCCGCCACCAGTTCGCGCCACAAGGCCATCGTCTCGCCAGCCTCTGCCTCTCCCGCCATCCAGCCCGCGATGATCGCCTCGGCACCCAGAAGCTCGGCCGTGCGCTTGCGGTGCAGCCGCTCCAACCCACGCGCACCGCCCACGGTGTCCACGCAGCCGACCTGCCCGCAGCCGCAGGCAAAGGCGAACTCGCCCCGGATCACCGGCCCGTGCCCCCATTCCCCGGCATAGCCGCCCGCCCCTTTGACCAGACGCCCGCCGATCACCAGCCCGCCGCCGACGCCCGAGCCAAGGATCACACCCAGCACGGTCCCATGCCCGCGCCCTGCCCCCGCGCGCGCTTCGGCCAGCGCAAAGCAATCCGCGTCGTTCAGGACCCGGACCGGCAGCCCCGTCGCCGCCTGCACCTCCGGCCCCAGCGCCAGCCCGTCGATCGCCGGGATATTCGCCACCTTGCCCACGCCCGTCGCCGGATCGACCACCCCGGCAATCGAAATCGCGATGCCGCGCTCCTGCCCGGTCACAAACCCCGCGACCGCCGCCACGAACGCCGCTTTGTCACCTGCCGGAGTCGCCACTTCGCCCAGCGGCCGCAATGTTCCGTCCCAGACCGCCGCCCTGATCCGGCTTCCTCCGATGTCGAATGCCAGGATCATCCCTCACCCCGTTTTTTCGCCAGTCTTGACAGCCCTTCCCCGCCCCGTCAAACCGCCCCGACATTCAGATGGAGGCCCCATGCCCGCAGACGACCGCCTTATCGTGGCGCTGGACGTGCCGAACGTGGTGCAGGGCCTCGACCTGGTCGCCCGGATCGGCGACGCCGCGAGCTTTTACAAGATCGGCCTCGGGATGTTGACCGGCGGCGGCCTCGCGCTGGCCAATGAACTGAAACACGAACAAGGCAAGCGCATCTTCCTCGACATGAAGCTTTTCGACATCGGCGCGACCATCGAGGCCGCCGTGCGGGGACTGGCGCAATACGACCTCGACTTCCTCACCGTCCACGGCGACCCGCAAGTGGTCACCGCTGCCGCGACCGGCAAGGGCGGGACCGGCCTCAAGATCCTCGCCGTCACTATCCTCACCTCGCTTGATCGCGCCGACCTCGACGCAAACCTGATCAAACCCGGCGACATCCACGACATCACCCTGGAACGCGCCGCCCGCGCCCTGGACGCCGGGGCGGACGGCGTCATTGCCTCGCCGCAAGAGGCCGCTTTGATCCGCACCCTGCCTCAGGCGAAGGGCAAGCTGATCGTCACCCCCGGCGTTCGCCCCACGGGCGCGGCCACGGGCGATCAGAAGCGTGTCGCGACACCCCATCAGGCCATTTCCGACGGGGCCGACCACATCGTCGTCGGTCGCCCGATCTGGCAGGCCAAGGACCCCGCCGCCACGGCGCGTGAGGTTGCAGCCGAACTGCCACTCCGGCAAATCTAGGTTTTCCCGGCAAGAAAGCCTCGGCACCGTGAAGCGCTTATAACCCACGAAAAGAATCAGGTTTACAAAATCAATCGTTTTAGTCAGACATTCGGCAACTCCCTTGCCGAAAGTTTTCCAATGCGCCTGTTGCCTACCCTCCTTTTCACACTTGCGACTCCTGCCTTTGCGGCCACGCCTGACGAGGTGACACAGCACTACGCTGACCTCGCCCTTGCCGGCTACCAGGACAGCCTGACCACTGCGCAAACCCTGCAACAGGCCGTCGCCGCGCTGATTGCCACCCCCTCGGACGCTGCCCTTCAAACCGCTCGCGACGCATGGAAAGCCGCCCGCGTCCCCTATCAGCAGACCGAGGCTTTCCGCTTCGGCAACCCCATCGTTGACGATTGGGAGGGTCGGGTAAACTCTTGGCCTCTGGACGAAGGCCTGATCGACTACATCAGCGCCGACTACGGCAACGAAGAAAACGCGCTCGCGACACTGAACATCATTGCGACGCCGACGTTCACCCTGTCGGGGACTCAAATCGACGCCTCCACCATCACCCCTGACCTGATTTCCGGCACGCTCCATGAAGCAGACGGGATCGAAGCAAACGTGGCCTCGGGCTACCATGCCATCGAATTCCTGCTCTGGGGCCAGGACCTGAACGGCACGAACCCAGGCGCAGGCAACCGGCCCTTCACCGACTTCGCCACGGGTGACGCCTGCACCAACGGCAACTGCGACCGCCGGGCCGCCTATCTGCAATCTGCGACCGACCTCCTCGTCGCGGACTTGGCCGAAATGGTTGACAACTGGGACGCAGACGGCCCCGCCCGCACCGCTGTCACCGCTGACCCGCAAGCCGGGGTGCTGGCGATGCTGACCGGCATGGGCAGCCTGTCCTACGGCGAACTTGCTGGCGAGCGGATCAAGCTTGGCCTGATGCTGAACGACCCCGAGGAAGAGCACGACTGTTTCTCGGACAACACACACAACAGTCACTTCTATGACGGCGTCGGCATTCGCAACGTCTACCTCGGGACCTACACCCGCACCGACGGCTCGACCCTTGCAGGCCCTGCGCTGGCCGACCTCGTCGCCGCCGCCGACCCCGCCGTCGATGCGCAACTGAAGGCCGAACTTGAAGCGTCAGTCGCGGCGCTGCGGGCGGTCAAGGACGCGGGCGACGCAGGCCGCACCTTCGACACCCTGATTGCGCCAGGCAATGCCGAAGGTGAGACCCTCATCATGGCTGCCGTCAACGCACTGGTGACCCAGACCGCCTCCATCGACCGCGCCGTCACCGCGCTTGGCCTCTCGAAAGTGGATTTCGAAGGCTCCGACAGCCTCGACAGCCCCGAGGCCGTCTTTCAGTGATCATCTGCCATTGCCAGTCCATCTCTGACCACGACATCCGTGCAGCGGTGGACTGGATGCGCGCCTTGGACCAGACGAACCGGATTTCGCCCGGCAATGTCTATCGAGTTTGGCAATCGGGCTTGGTGCAGCGGCTGCCTGTCTCTGGTCCTCGAAACGATGCGCAGGCCGCCCACCTTTCTTCTCTGTCACGCTGACAGGTCAGCTGACGGAACCCCCACTCTGCTGTGATCCCACAGCAACGGCAGAAAAGAAGTCCCCATGTCGGCCAGACCACCCGCGAGCCGCTCAAAGCAGACCTGGCCGCCCAACACGATGCCCCGCGGTCTTACATCAACGCCCACCACCGCTGCGACGCCAGAGGGGTCGTCCCGATCGACCTCCGAGAAACCCAGCTTTCCCGCGTCGCCCCCCACGCTGCGACACCGCGCCCGATAGTTGCCGATTGAAATACTCGGAATATATGAAGTAACTCTCGGCACAACGGAATGCCCCATGCGCCTTGCCCTTTTTCTGATCCTCACCGTCTTTCCCGCTGCCGCCCAGACGCTGGACGACCGCCACCTTCCGGTCATCCCCCGCACGCCCGAAGACATCGCCAAGGTCGCCGCTGTCCTCCGAAGCCAACCCCGCCGGTGCCGCCACTGTCCGCGTTCTCAGCACCGCCGACGCCTTCTCGCAGCGCTCCGCCAACATGCCTTTCGAGCGCGAGATGGACTTCAAGCTCGGCAATGCGCTGTTCCGCAAGACCTGGGTCGCGGCCCCTGCCTCCACCAAAGCCTCCGACGGCCTCGGCCCGCTCTACAACGCCCGCGCCTGCCAGGACTGCCACCTGAAGGACGGCCGCGGCCACACGCCGCCCGACCCCGACGCCTCCCGCGTCTCGATGTTCCTCCGCCTCTCCATCCCCGGCGGCCCCGTCCCCGACGGCATCGCCGGTTGGATCGCCACCAGCCCCGATCCAACCTACGGCGGCCAGCTCCAGGATCTTGCCGCCCCCGGCCACGCCGCCGAAGGCCAGATGAACGTGACCTGGACGGAAACCCCCGTCACCCTCTCGGACGGCACCGTGGTCAACCTCCGCGCGCCAACCTACAGCTTCGCCGACCCCGCCTACGGTGTCCCCGCCAAAGACCTCATGCTCTCGCCCCGCGTCGCGCCCCAGATGATCGGCCTCGGCCTCCTCGAAGCCATCCCCGCCGCTGACATCCTCGCCCGCGCTGACGAAGTTGACCTGAACGGCGACGGCATCTCCGGCCGCCCGCAGATCGTCCCCTCCGCCGAGTTCGGCACCCCCATGCTCGGCCGCTTCGGCCTCAAGGCCGGTGCTCCCACGGTCCGCGAACAATCCGCCGGGGCCTTCGCTGGCGACATGGGCCTCTCCACCCCGCTTCACCGCGACCCCTGGGGCGACTGCACCCCTGGACAGTCCACCTGCATTGGCGCCCCGCACGGCCAGGAACCCGAAGTCCGCGACGGGTTCGAAGTTGACGGCCCCTCGCTCGACCTCGTCACCTTCTACGCCCGCAACCTCGGCGTCCCCGAACGCCGCGACCTCGACGACCCCAAAGTCCTGCGCGGCAAAGAGGTCTTCTTCACCACCGGCTGCCAGTCCTGCCACACGCCCAAGTTCGTCACCAACCGCCTCGACGGCCAGCCCGAACAAAGCTTCCAGCTGATCTGGCCCTATACCGATCTTCTGTTGCACGATCTGGGGCCGGGCCTCGCCGACAGCCGTCCCGAAGGCCGCGCGAGCGGATCGGAATGGAAGACCCCGCCTCTCTGGGGCATCGGCTTGACCCAACAGGTTTCCGGTCACACCGAATACCTTCACGACGGCCGCGCCCGCAGCCTTCTCGAAGCCGTGCTCTGGCATGGCGGCGAGGCCCAGGCCCAGCGCGATGCCGTCGCAGCCATGTCCGCCGAAGACCGCGACGCACTCCTCGCCTTTGTGGGAAGCCTGTGATGCACCATACCGCCCGGATTCTCATTGCAGCAGCCGCCATGGCGATTGCCACCAACGCCAGGGCCGACACCGCCGCCGTGGTGCAGGATCATATCCGCCCCGGCTTCTCGGCTTTTGCAGAGGCCGCCACTACGCTCGCCGCCATAGACAGTTGCGACCTCGAAACCCTTCGCCCCGCCTTCAACGCGGCTTATGACGCCTGGATGCAGGTTGCCCACCTCAATCTTGGCCCCACCGAGGACAACGGTCGCGGCCTCGCCATCCTGTTCTGGCCCGATCCGAAGGGTTCCGGTTGGAAGGCCCAGCGCGCGCTACTCGACGGACCCGCACCAAGTCCCGAGCAGATGGCCCAGCAGTCGGTCGCAGCCCGCGGCCTGCCCGCCCTTGAACGCCTCCTCTACCCGACCGAGGCGCTTCTCACCGATCGCTGCCCCTTGATCCACGCCACCGCCGACGACCTCGCTGCCACCGCCACCACGCTCTCCAGCGCCTGGGGTCCCTTCGGCGACCTGATGCTCACCGCCGGTCAGCCCGACAACTCCCGCTTCCTGAAACCGGAGGAAGCCACGCAGACCCTCTTCACCCAGCTTGCCACCGGCCTCGAAATGCTCGCCGACCGCCGCATCGGCCGCCCGTTGGGCACCTTCGAAAAGCCCCGCCCCGATCTGGCCGAGGCCCGCGCCTCTGCCCGGTCGCTCCGCAACATCACTCTTTCGCTGGCCGCGCTGAAAGTCCTCGCGCTCACCCTCAACCCCGACAGCCCCAAAACCCAGGCCGCCTTCGACCAAGCTCTCTCCCTGCCCGAGGCCATTGACCCCGACACCGACCGTCTCACCGACCCTCAGGTCTGGCTGAAATGGGAAATCCTGCAACAGGCCGTCCGCTCCACACGCGACACCGCCATCGCCGAGCTCGGCCCAGCCCTGGGCGTCGAGCTTGGTTTCAACTCGCAGGACGGCGACTGATGGAGCGCCGGACCTTCCTCGCCACCCTGGCCGCAAGCCTTGCGCCGCGCCTCACCTGGGCCGACGTGGGCGCGCCCGCCTTCCTCGCCGCCGGCAAACAGGGCGAGATCTTCTTCCTCCACGGCCTCACCGCAACCGGCACCAGTCTCTTCCGGATCGCGCTGCCGGGCCGGGGCCATGCTGCTGCTGCCCATCCTGTCCGTGCCGAGGCTGTCGCCTTCGCCCGCCGCCCGGGCACCTTCGCGCTGGTGATCGACTGCGCCACCGGCGCAACGCGCCACCGCCTGACCCCGCCAGACGGAATGCAGTTCAACGGCCATGGCGCCTATTCACTGGACGGTAGCCTCCTGATGACCTCCGAGGTCTTGGCTGAGACATCCGAGGGGCGCATTGGCCTTTGGGATACCCGCACTTACGCGCGGCTCACCGACTGGCCCAGCAACGGCATCGGCCCTCATGACATCAAGCGCCTGCCCAACGGTCGTCTCGCGGTGGCAAATGGCGGGATCAGGACCGACCCGGTGGACCGCACCAAGCTGAACATACCCGACATGGCGCCCAACCTGACGCTCCTGTCCGAAGACGGCGCGCTCCTCGACCAGATCAACCTGCCCGACCTGCGCCAGAACTCGATCCGACATCTCGCCTTGTGCGGCGACCGCATCGCCTTTGCGATGCAATGGGAAGGCGACCCAGCGGAACCCGTCCCGCAGCTTGGCTTCTGGACCCCTGGCAGCGCACCCGTCCTTTGCAACCCGCCCACGGCGCAGGCCTTCACGATGCAAGGTTACGCCGGCTCCATCGCTGCAACGCCCGACCGCGTCCTCATCACCTCCCCCAAGGGCGGCGCGCTGATGCTGTTTGCCGCAACCGGCTCGCACCTGGCCACTCATCTCCGCGCCGATCTTAGCGGCGCTGCCACGGCCGGCGGGATATTCACCGTCACTGACGGTCAGGGCGCGGTCTGGACCGCCGACGATGCGGGACTCGCCCCCCTCGCCACCGGCGACACGCAATGGGACAACCATCTGGTTGGCCTGTCATAGGGTGCGCTACAGCGCACGGTCATGTGCCGGAAACCACACGAAACTGCGGCCCAACCCGGGCTTTCCTTTCCCCAAGTATCCTTCGGGGTATGCCAATGGTTTCGCCATCGGTCAAAGGAACCGCTGGCCTGGGGTGTGTAGAACCCCCACGCCCTAGCCGGTTGCGCGCTCGTCGTGCGCGTCAGGCGAGACAACAGGCTTGCGCGTCAGCGCTCCACTCGCAATTCGCCCGTGCCCCGATCGCAGCCCGGACCCTGCGGATGCGCGACCTGAAAAGGCTAAGAAACCCCTAACGCCCGCACTCAACCCATTGATTTCAAACGGCACGAAAACCTGTCCACGTGTGGCGGCCTCACGCCAGAAGCCGTGCCCCGTCCTGTCCCGTGACCCGGACCTCGAGGATCGTCCCTTCCGGCTGGTCGGCCCCGAAGGCCACCTCCGCGAACCCCTCGGTCCGCCCGATGCGGACCCCCTCGGTCAGCACCCGATGCACCCGGCCCACTTGGCTCCCGAGATGCTCGCCAAGCACGCGGTCGCCCAAAGCCCGCAACCGCGCCGCCCGCTCGTTGATTTCCGGCCCCCGAACCTGCGGCATCCGCGCCGCCGGCGTCCCCTTGCGAGGCGAGAACGGGAAGACATGCAGGAACGTCAGCCCGCACTCCTCCACCAGGTCCAGGGACCGCTGGAACATCGTCTCCGTCTCGGTCGGGAAGCCTGCGATGATATCGGCCCCGAAGACCATCTCGGGCCGCGAGGCCCGGACCTCCCGACAGAACCGGATCGCATCCTCCCGCAGGTGCCGCCGCTTCATCCGTTTCAGGATAAGATCATCCCCCGCCTGCAGGGACAGATGGAGGTGCGGCATCAACCGCGGCTCGGTCGCGATGGCCTCGATCAACGCGGGGTCCGCCTCGATAGAATCGATCGAGCTGATCCGCAGCCGCGGCACCGAAGTCAGCTTAAGGATGCGTCGCACCAGATCGCCCAAGCGCGGCTCCCCCGGCAAATCCGCCCCCCAGGATGTGAGGTCCACCCCCGTCAGCACCACCTCGGCGAACCCCCGGTCCACCAGCCGGTTGATCTGCTCGACCACAACCCCCGCCGGAACCGACCGCGAGTTTCCCCTGCCGAAAGGAATGATGCAGAACGTGCAGCGATGGTCGCACCCGTTCTGGACCTGTACATAGGCCCGGTGGCGCCCGAAGCCGTCGATCAGATGCCCCGCCGTTTCGCGGACCGACATGATGTCGTCGACCTGCACCCGCTCCGTCTCGCCAATCAGGTCCGGCGCGGCCAGCACCTGCCATGTCGCGGCCTGCATCTTCTCGTGATTGCCCACTACCCTGGCGACCTCGGGCATCGCGGCAAAGGTTTCTGGCTCGGTTTGCGCCGCGCAGCCCGTCACGATGATCGACGCCCCCGGATTTTCCCGCGACAGCCGCCGGATTTCCTGCTTGGCCTTGCGCACTGCCTCACCGGTCACCGCGCAGGTGTTCACGATCACCGCACCCGACAGGCCAGCGGCTGCCGCAAGCTCTTTCATAGCTTCGGTCTCGTAGGCATTCAGCCGGCACCCCAGCGTGGCGAAGACGGGCGCGTTCATCGGTGGGCGGCGATGTAGTCGGGCGACAGCACCCCGTCGAAGACCCGCGCCACGGGGCCGGTCAGCCAGACGCCGTCATCGCGCCAGTCGACCTCCAGCTCTCCGCCGTCTACCTCCAGCACCACCTTCGGCCCGATCATCCCGCGCAGGTGCGCCGCAACCGCGGTCGCGCAGGCCCCCGACCCGCAGGCCAGAGTGATGCCCGTCCCGCGCTCCCACACCCGCATCCGAAGACGGCCGGGCGAGATCAGCGAGGCGAATTCCACGTTCGTGCGCTGCGGGAAGAGAGGATCATGCTCGATGACCGGCCCCAACCCGGCAAGGTCCACCGCCTCGGCATCCAGGGCAAAATGGACGCAATGCGGATTGCCCATGCCCACGGCAACCGGATCTCCGGGCAGCGGCAAGTGCAGATGGTCAACCTCGCGCGCCAGGGGGATCGACTGCCAGTCAAGCTGCGGCGCGCCCATGTTGACCCACACCCTACCATCCGCCGCACGCTCGGCCCGAAGGCCCCCGCGCGCGGTGACCAGCGAGATCGTCTCGGCCCCAAGGCCGCGCATCACGAAATCCGACACGCAGCGGGTCGCGTTGCCACAGGCCCCGGCCTGGGACCCATCGCTGTTCCAGAACACCAGCCCGAAATCCGCCTCGTCGGAATCGGTGATCTCGGCCAGCTGGTCAAAGCCCACGCCGCGGTTCCGGTCGCCCAGCGCTTGCGCAAGTCCAGCCGTCATCACCGCCTCGCGCCCGCGCGAGTCGATCACCACGAAATCATTGCCTGCGCCGTGCATTTTCATGAACGGCAGGCCGGTGTGGATGTCACTGTCCTTCATGCCCCGGCATATACGCCTGCACCGCCAGATTTGCCAGTGGGGCACGTTTTTGCCCTTGACCCCCGCAGCGGCCTTGCCTAAGCAGCCGCCTCGTGGGGCCGGTAGCTCAGTTGGTAGAGCAGCTGACTTTTAATCAGCGGGTCACAGGTTCGAATCCTGTCCGGCTCACCACCACAACAAGGCCCGGGTCTTTTGGCCTGGGCCTTTTGCGTTTCAGATCATCCGTATGGTGTCCTTGCCGACAGCCAGCATATAGCCGCGCCGGGCGATGGTCTTGACCAAAAGCTCGGACACCAGCTGGTTGCCCAGCGTGTCCCGCAGACGCTTTACCCGGGTCGCCCCGGCAGCCTCGTCGCAGTCGGCTTCGTTTCGGCCCGAGATCACCGCCTCGATCTGCGCGCCGGTCAGAACCTCGTCATCCATCCGCGCCTCGGCAAGGACGGACAGGGTCTCCAGCGCCGCCTCGGTCAAGGCAAACTCCAGGTCGTTGATGTAGACCGCGCGGGATTCGCGGCTGATCATCAGGCTGGCGACCTGGATGCCCGACCGCTGGATCGCCGAGATGCGGCGGTTCAGCGCGATGATCATCACCAGGAAGACCAGCGCTGCGATCAACAGCGCGGTAGAGAAGATCAGCAGCACGAAGATCACGGAGCGGTAGCTGGTCAGCACTTCCGAGAAGGACGTGCCAGACTGCGCAAGGATTTCCAGAAGCTTGATCTCGGCCCCGGCGCGAAGATCGTTGTTCTCGACGAATATCCGTTCGACCCGCGCATTGAAGGCATTCGCGTCAGGCAGGTTCAGAAACAAGAAAAGCGCCGCACCCAGAAGGATGACGACGATTGCAGTAATTCCAAAGGCGACGACGCGGTTACCTGCCTTGAGGCTTTCAGTAACGGAGGAAGTAATCTCCGGCACTCGCTTTCCTTTCTTCAAGACCCTCGGGCCCGAATGTGGACAGGACATTAAGAAGCGTCCAGCCATCGCCCGCCAGTCTCGGTGCCAACTCGCCCTCGGCCGCGCCGGGGCTGCAGTTCGCGTCCGAGACCTGCGCGACACCGTAATGCAGTTGCAGCGGTTCGTCACGCTTGGCCTTGTAGTCGGCATAGCACTCTGCCGCGACCGGCCCCGAAAGGGCCATAGCGAAGGCGGCAGAGATGATCAGTCGTTTCATTTTTCCCGCTCCGGAAAGGAGGCTGCTCGATTGCTACCAAGATGCGCGGGCGCGCGCTGATATTCAATATCAGGTGCCACTCTGACGTGTTGTTATCAGATAGCAAGTCAGCTTTGCCGCACCGTTATGACCTAGCGACCGGTCGATATTGCTTACGGCAGGGTCGGGTGGCGAGGGTTGGCCATGGGGTCCGGGTCACGATCAGTGCCGGACCGGCCAAGACCAACAAGACCCAGCCAGGAGGCAGCCATGTCCGTCGAATTCAGAAGCAAGTCGCATCGTATCGCGTCCAACGGCATTTCCGAAACCAGCCTCACCGGGCGGCGTTTTGCGGCGATGATGACCGGCGGTGCCGCGGCGCTGGCACTCGTGCTGGCCACCGCGATCCCTGCCCGCGCGGACAAGAAGGACGATCTGGCCAAGGCGCTGATCGCCGCCCTTGTGGTCGGCGTCATCGCGCATGAGCTGAAGGACAAGGACAAACCCGCGCCTGTCCCGGTTCCCGTGCCCGCCCCCGAGCCTGTGAAGTCCAAGCGCGTGCCCTCGGTCTGCGCGATTTCCATCGACGGGGCCGAACGGTCGGTGACGCTATACCCCGAAAGCTGCCTGCGCGCCGAAGGCTTCGACTACCGCCTGCCGCGTGGCTGCGCGAACAGCGCCACGATCTACGGCGAACGCGACCGGGTCTATTCGGCGCAATGCCTGCGCGACGCAGGGTTCCGAGTGAGCGGACGATAGGATCGGGGTCACAGAGGTGACCCTGACCGAGGCGGGGTTGCCCTGATCCCGCTTCCATCTGGGGGGTGGGAGGGTGAGCAGCTCCCGCCCCCTTTTTCTGGCAGCACTTCCGGGATAGTCGGGGACATGGTCGCCTTGATCCCAGACTTTGCACATGAGACCGAAGCCTATGCCCGTGGGTCAGTTCGGGTCGTTGGCGTGGACGAGGTCGGGCGCGGCCCGCTCGCCGGTCCGGTGACCGCTTGCGCCGTGCGACTGGATCCCGACCACATCCCGGCAGGCCTGCGGGACTCGAAGCTGCTGAGCGCCCCCCGGCGCGAGGCCCTCTTCGACGAGATCATGGCCCTTGCCGAGGTTTCGGTCGCCCATGCTTCGGTTCAGGAGATTGACGAGCTGAACATCCTGCGCGCCAGCCATCTTGCGATGGAGCGGGCGATTTCAGGCCTTGCCGCGGACCATGCCCTGATCGACGGCAACCTGATCCCGCGCGGTCTCACCTGCTCCGCGACCGCGATCGTGAAGGGCGACGCCCGCTGCTTGTCAATCTCGGCCGCGTCCATCGTGGCCAAGGTGACACGCGACCGGATCATGGTGGATTTGGCGCAACAGCACCCGGGCTACGGTTGGGAAGCCAATGCGGGCTACCCGACAAAGGCCCATCTGGAGGCATTGCAGAATCTAGGTGTAACCGCTTGGCATAGACGTTCGTTCAAGCCGGTCCACAACATATTGTATCAAGCTATTTCTGTAACCTCTTGATTCAAAAAAGAATTTGACGGCGATTCGCCGCTGACTCATGATTCCCCAACAACATCGGCACATGAAGATGCCGGGGGGCAGAGGCAAAGAATGGCGACCAGAATGACTGCGGCTGAGGTTTCGCTTCCGCTGAACCAGATCCTCGCGGGTGATTGCATCGAGGTGATGAACTCGCTTCCTGCGGGCTCCGTCGATCTGATCTTCGCTGACCCGCCCTACAACCTGCAGCTTCGCGGCGACCTGCACAGGCCGGACAACTCGCTGGTCGATGCGGTGAACGACCACTGGGACCAGTTCTCCAGTTTCGCCTCTTACGACGCCTTCACCAAGGACTGGCTGGCTGCGGCCAAGCGGTTGTTGAAGCCGAACGGGGCGATCTGGGTCATCGGCAGCTATCACAACGTCTTCCGCCTGGGGGCGGAACTGCAGAACCAGGGCTTCTGGCTTCTGAATGATGTAGTGTGGCGGAAGTCGAATCCGATGCCGAACTTCAAAGGGAAGCGTCTGACAAACGCGCATGAGACGCTGATCTGGGCGTCCCGGGATGAGGCGGCGAAGTACACCTTCAACTACGAGGCGCTGAAGGCGATGAACGACGGCATCCAGATGCGGTCGGACTGGGTGATCCCGCTGTGCACCGGGCATGAGCGGCTAAAGGATGAAAACGGCGACAAGGCCCACCCGACACAGAAACCCGAGGCGCTGCTGCATCGGGTAATCGTGGCGACGACCAATCCGGGGGACGTGGTGCTGGACCCGTTCTTCGGAACCGGGACGACGGGGGCGGTGGCCAAGATGCTGGGCCGCGATTTCATCGGGATCGAGCGTGAGGCGGCATATCGGAAGGCCGCTGCAGATCGGATCGAGCGGGTGCGGCGGTTCGATGCCTCGTCACTGGAGGTCTCCGGGTCCAAGCGGGCGGAGCCTCGGGTGCCGTTCGGGCAGGTCGTCGAGCGCGGGATGCTGCGGCCGGGGGAGGAGCTGTTCTCGCTTGGAAACCGCTTCAAGGCCAAGGTTCGCGCTGACGGGACGCTGATCGGGAACGACGTGAAGGGCAGCATCCACCAGGTGGGGGCCGCGCTGGAGGGGGCGCCGTCCTGCAACGGTTGGACCTACTGGCACTTCAAACGGGACGGGAAGATGGTCCCCATCGACATCCTGCGGCAGCAGATCCGGGCCGAGATGGAAGCCGACGGCAGCCGCACCCACTGAATTTCGGAACACGCCTGTCCCCTGGACCGCCTGGGGGACACCTTTACCCCGCCGAGATGTCTCGGCGGGGTTTTTTTCATGTGCCCACGCGTGGGCAGGTATTCAGGCATAATAGAATCAATGGCTTGGTTGTGAGCATTCAGAAATCGTGAACCACGATTCTGTTGTGCCCCGGCCCGGAATCCGGTCTTCTGACCCAGAACCATGGACGGAGTCCCCTGATGAACGGCGCAGAGACTTTGGTGGAGACGCTGCTTGCCTCGGGCGTCAACGTCTGTTTCGCCAACCCAGGCACTTCAGAGATGCATTTCGTCCACGCACTGGACCAGCACCCCGAGATGCGCTGCATCCTGTGCCTGTTCGAGGGCGGCGTGTCGGGCGCGGCGGATGGCTACTTCCGGATGAAAGGCGAGGTGGCGGCGACGCTTCTGCACCTTGCACCCGGTTTCGGCAACGCCTTCGCAAACCTGCACAACGCCCGAAAAGCGCAGTCGGGTGTGCTGAACATCATGGGCGATCATGCCGACTACCACCTGCGGTTCGAGGCCCCGCTCAAAGGCGATACTGTAGGCGTGGCGCAGGCGGTTTCGCACTGGACGCGCGTCTGCAGCGCGGCCAACCGGGTAGCCGTCGATGCCGCTGACGCGATACAAGTGGCGCGAAGCAAGGGCGGACAAATCGCCACGCTGATCCTGCCCGCGAACACCGCCTGGGAAGAGGCCACAAGCTTTGCCGTCGCGCCCCCTGCCCCGACGCTGCGGCGACCATCGCAGGCCGAGGTCAAAGCGGCGGCGAATGCCCTGCGCCAGCCCGGGGCGATTTTGCTGATCGAAGGACCGGCGTTGTTCACCGACCTTGGGCTTGTTGCAAAACGGCTGACCAAGGCCTGCGGGGCGCGGCTGATGCAGCCCTATTTTGCCAGTCGCTTTCGGATGGGTGCCGGGGCGGTGAAGATCGAGCGGATGGCCTACCGGCTGCCAGACAATCAGAAGCTTTTGGCCGGGGCACCTGCGCTCGTCTTGTGCGGCACAGCCCGGCCGGCCGGGTTCTTCGCCTATCCTGGCCTGCCCTCGACCCCCGACGATCCCGATACACGGCTGATCGAGCTTTGCAGCCGCGAGATGGATATCGAATGGACCTTGCGGGCGTTAGCTGCAGAGTTGGGAGAGGCGGAACTGACGGCAGAGGACTTCGTGCCATCAGACATACCGAAACAGGCCGAAGGGCCGTTGACGCTGGCAAAGGTCGGTGTGTCCATCGCGGCGCTGATGCCGCACGACACGGTGATTGTGGACGAGGGGGTCAGCTCATCTGCTCATCTTGGCGCCGCGCTGGAGCGTGGGCCGGGGCATGACGTGCTGACAATCACTGGCGGGTCGATCGGCTTTGGCCTGCCCTGTGCGGTTGGCGCGGCAGTGGCATGCCCGGAGCGCAAGGTCGTGGTGCTGGAAGGCGACGGGTCGGGCATGTACACGCTGCAATCGCTGTGGACGATGGCGCGCGAGGGGCTGGACGTGACCACGGTGATACTCGCCAACCGGGGCTATCAGATCTTGCGCCTGGAGCTTGCGGCGATGGGGGTGAACAAGGTTGGACGCAACGCGCAGCGGATGTTCGATGTCGAAGGACCAAGCCTTGACTGGGTCGCGCTGGCCAAGGGGCACGGGGTGCAGGCGGTGCAGGTCAGCGACATGGCCGGATTCAACGCGGCCTTTGCCGAGGCGATGGGGCAGCGAGGGCCAAGGCTGATCGAGGTTCTGTGCTGACCGGCTCTGCTGGTGGGCAAAATTCCTTCTTAAGAAACTTGAGGCTCGGTCAGACCGGCGAACGGATCTCGCCAGGCCTCGATCTGATCAAGCTGGTCGGCAAGACGTTGGACCTGCGGGAAATCGGCAATCGGAAGCCCCGCGGCTTTGGCGAAGGGAAAGCAGGTTGCGGCGCGGAAGTCCGCGTAGGACAGGCGATCATCCACCAGCCATTTCCGCCCGTGAAGCTGGCCGTCCAGCACGCCCATGAATTGCCGCCAGTCCCGCATCGCGTCGTCAAAGACCGACTGTTCGGGTTGGAAATCCATGAAGCTGGGGGCGATCAGTTTCCAGAAGTAGAAGACGTCGCCCGCCCGGTTCAGGTGATGCGTGGCCCAGGAGATCCACAGGATCATCTCGGGCTGGCTGTCGCCGGTGCGCCAGAAGTCGGACCCCGCTAGGGCCGAAAGCTTGCAGGCGATGGCGTCGGCTTCCCAGTAGTTTCGCGCGTCCGTTGTCAGCACAGGGACGCGGGTGTTGGGGTTGATCGGGCGAAACGCCTCTTGCTGGTCAGGGGCCATCGGCGAGGCGGCGACGAAGTCCACCGGAGAACCGAGATGGCGGGCCACGGCCACGGCGACCCGCGGGTTCAGGTTGGGTGAATAGTAAAGCTTCATCATGACCTCCCCTTTGGTGAGGTCCAATTACATACCATTTGGTATGTAAGTCAACCCGTGACCGGGTTGAGCGCCTTGTTATAGGGGTGCCAATCGGCGATTTCCGGGTAGTGGAACTTGCGCCAGGCCTTCACACGAGGGTTCATGACGCGCTTCCACAGGGGCGGGACCATCGCGATGAAGACCATGATCGGATACCCCAGCGGCAGTTGAGGGGCCTCGTCTTGGGAATAGGTCTGCAACAGCGGGAACCGGCGGTCGGGTTTGTAATGATGGTCCGAATGGCGCTGCAGGTTGATCAGAAGCCAGTTTGACGCGGTGTGCGCGGCGTTCCAGCTGTGGTGCGGACGGACGTGTTCGTATTTGCCATCGCCCAGATGCCGCCGGGTCAGGCCGTAGTGTTCGACGTAGTTCACCGCCTCAAGCTGCCAGATCGCGACCAGCGCCTGATAGACAAAAAGGCCAAGGCCAAGCCAGCCGCCAAGGGCTGCGGCAAGACCCAGCATTCCGGTTTGCAGTGCCGCATAAATCCAGAACGGGTTCGACAGGTGCCACCACGGCAGGCCCTTGCGGGCCAGCATCGCGGCTTCGGCCTTGAAGGCGGACTGCGGGCACTGGCGCAGGACGCGGGGGAAGAACCGGTGAAAGCCTTCGTTGTAGCGCGCAGTCACCGGGTCGCGCGGGGTGCCGACATGCAGGTGATGCACCCGCAGGTGTTCGGACCGGAAGTGGGAATAGAGGACCGAGGCCAGGAGAAGGTCGCCCAGCCAGCGTTCGAGCCGGGATTTCTGGTGCATCAGCTCGTGGCTGTAGTTGATGCCGACGGTTCCGGTCAGGATACCGATGCCGAAGAAGAGGACGCCAAGCTCCAGCGGTCCCAGGTGATCGGTCCGGGTCGCATACCAGATGGTCCAGAACAGAATGACGAACTGGATCGGAAACCAGATCAGGGTCAGAAGGCGATACCAGAGCAGGCTGTCTGTGGACTGCGGATCGGCGTTGTCCTGGTCAAGCCCGGTGACCGCGTCGAGGATCGAATAGAAGATGATCGAACAGCCCGGCACAAGCGCGGTATACCAGCCGCCCTGCGTGGCCCCGATCACCGCAAGGGGCACCATGCCAAGTGCGAACCAGAACGGCAGCGCCTGCAGGAAACCGAGGGTCTTGGTGGGCGGGTTCGGCATCGGTCACCGTGGCTGACAACGGGTGAAGTATGCGGTGGAACCCGGGTGGCTTCAATTGCCCAGCGTGTCGCGGGCCAGGTCCCAGGCCTTGCGCATGACGGTCGGAAGGTCGGCGGGCCGGAAGCTGTGGCGGGGCATCAGATCGCCCCGGCTGTGGGGCGTGTCGAGGCGGGCGGTATGGATGCGCAGGATCAGGTGGAAATGGGTGAAGGTGTGACGGACTTCGCCGATGTCCTGCCACGGGGCTTCGGCGGGGGCCGGGCCGCCCTGTCCGTCCCAGCCGTCTCCCGGAAAGCCCAGCATCCCGCCGAGAAGGCCCTTGTCGGGGCGGCGTTCGAGGAGGATCGCATCGTCCCGGTGGCCAAGCCAGAGCGTGCCGTGGCGGATCGGT
Source organism: Paracoccaceae bacterium (assembly GCA_009773055.1). GTDB lineage: Bacteria > Pseudomonadota > Alphaproteobacteria > Rhodobacterales > Rhodobacteraceae > Tabrizicola. Next base: position 42,077 of record WOUW01000019.1, on the reverse strand, counting down.
TTGTCGGCTTTGGGGGATTTGGCCGGAAGGTCGGACTGCACGCCCGCAGCCCGGGCGGCGCAGGCATGGACCCATGGGCAGATGCCGCAGGCGGGGGAGCGCGGGGTGCAGATTGTGGCGCCGAGGTCCATGATCGCCTGGGCGTAGTCTCCTGGCCTTGTCCTGGGGGTCAGGCGGGCGGCGAGGGCGGTCAGTTCGGGTTTGGCGGCGGGGAGGGGGGTCTTGACGAGGAAGATGCGGGAGATCACCCGCTCGACGTTGCCGTCGACGACGGTGGCGGGTTCGTCGTAGGCGATGGCGGCGATGGCGGAGGCGGTGTAGGGGCCGATGCCGGGGAGGGTCAGGAGGCCGTCACGCGTTGTGGGGAACTGGCCGCCGTGATCGGCGACGACAGCGCGGGCGCATTTCAGCAGGTTCCGGGCGCGGGCGTAGTAGCCAAGGCCCGCCCACTCGCCCATCACGTCTGCATCCGGGGCCGCAGCCAGCGCGGCGACTGTGGGCCAACGGGCAGTGAAGCGGTGGAAGTAGTCCTTCACGGCAGCAACGGTGGTTTGCTGCAACATCACCTCAGATAGCCAGACGCGGTAGGGGTCGGGGCGGACGCCCGCGGCGCGGTCCTGTGGCGAGACGCGCCAGGGCAAGACGCGGGCGTGGGCGTCATACCAGGCGAGGAGCGATCGGCTGAGGGATTCGGTGGTGTCCATCGTGGCGAAGATAGCGGACAGGGCGCGGCGGGCCAGAGACGTCTGGCGTGCCGATGGTAACCCTTGCATAACGCAATGTTTATTCCTGTTTCAGCCTTCGCACTGGCGGGGGCGCGGCCTTGCAGTAGAATGCGTACGAATATCAGGAGCCCCGCCCACCGAAGATGAGCCGCAAACCGATTGCCCCACCCCCTGCCCAGCACCGCATGCGCGGGTTCGAACCTGCGTTCGGGCTGATGAAGCAGGCTGTCCGGTCGGCGGGGGAATCGCGGGGCTTTGCCGTTGCGCGGCTTTTGACCCATTGGGCCGAAGTTGCGGGCGAGGACATGGCGCAGAAGACCCGGCCGGTGAAGATCGGCTACGGCAAGGGCGGCATGGGCGCGACGCTGACATTACTGGTAAAGGCCTCCGAAGCGCCGATGGTGCAGATGGCGCTGCCGGTCTTGAAGGAACGCGTGAACGCGGTCTACGGCTATGCCGCGATCAGCCATATCCACCTCACCCAGACCGCTGCCACCGGCTTTGCCGAGGGCCAGGCCGAGTTCACGCCCGCACCGAAGGCGACAAAGCTGCCCGATCCGGCGGTTGTCGCCCGCGCACAGGACACGACCCGGGATGTGGCTGACCCCGGCTTGCGCAACGCGCTTGAACAGCTGGCACAAAACATCTTAACTCGCCCCCGATCTTGACTTGCGTGATGAAAAAGGACGCCCAGACATGCTGAAACTGAACCGCCGGGCGATGATTGCCCTTGCCGCTGCCGCGACAGCGGCGATGACCCCGGCACTTGCACAGGACGCCGCAACGGCTCCGGGCCCGGGCGATTTCTCGCTTGGCTCGCCCGATGCCAAGGTGAAGCTGGTGGAATACGCCAGCTTTACCTGCCCGCATTGCGCGAACTTTCACGAAACGGTCTTTGACAAACTGAAGACCGACTACATCGACACCGGCAAGGTCTACTTTACCCTGCGCGAGGTCTACTTTGACCGCTATGGTCTTTGGGCTGCGCTGGTCGCCCGCTGCGGCGGCGAGATGAAGTATTTCGGCATCCATGACATGCTGTTTGCCAAGCAGAAGGAATGGGCCGCGTCCGAGGACCCGATGCTGGTGGTCGAGAACCTGAAGACCATCGGTCGTGCAGCAGGGTTGGAGGATGCGGCGATGGACGTCTGCCTGAACGACTCCGCCAATGCCGAGGCGCTGATCAAGCAGTTCCAGACCAACTTCGAGGCCGATGGGGTCGAGGGCACGCCGACGCTTTTCGTCAACGGGACCAAGTATTCCAACATGGCCTACGAGGACTTGAAAGCGATCCTTGACGCCGAACTGGCGAAGTAATGTCTTCACCTCTGGACGGCATCCGCGTCATCGAACTGGCGCGGATTCTGGCTGGCCCCTGGGCCGGCCAGACGCTGGCCGATCTGGGCGCAGACGTGATCAAGGTCGAAGCGCCCGAGGGGGATGATACCCGGCGCTGGGGCCCCCCTTTCATCGAGGCGGGGGGCGAACGGACCGCCGCCTATTTCCACGCGGCGAACCGGGGAAAGCGCGGGATCACTTGCGATTTCCGCACATTCGAGGGGCAGGAGACCGTCCGCCGTCTGGTGGCCGACGCCGATGTGGTCATCGAGAACTTCAAGGTCGGGGGCCTGGCGAAATACGGGCTGGACTACCTGTCCTTGCGCAAGGTGAACCCCCGGCTGATCTATTGCAGCATCACTGGCTTCGGTCAGGATGGGCCCTATGCCCACCGGGCGGGCTATGACTTCATCATTCAGGGCATGTCGGGGCTGATGAGCGTGACCGGCCCTGCTGACGGGCAACCGCAAAAGGTGGGCGTGGCGGTGACCGATGTGTTCACCGGGGTCTATTCGGCGACGGCAATTCTGGCAGCCCTCGTGCAGCGGGGCCGGACCGGCGAAGGCCAGCAGATCGACATGGCGCTTCTGGATGTCGCGACCAGCGTGATGGCCAATCAGGCGATGAACTACCTGGCCTCGGGCAAGGCCCCCGGCTTGATGGGCAACGCGCATCCCAATCTTGCGCCCTACGCGGTCTTTGACTGCAAGGACGGCTGGCTGATCCTGGCCACCGGGAATGACGGTCAGTTCCAGCGGCTGTGCGGCATCCTTGGGCTGGAGGCGATGGCGACGCAGCCCGAGTTCCTGACCAACGCCGACCGGGTCGCGAACCGGTCCACGATGACCGAAGTTCTGACGGCCGCGACGAAGACCTGGGCCAAGGCCGAGCTGCTGACCGCCTGCGAGGCGGCGGGCGTTCCAGCCGGGCCGATCAACAATCTGGCCGAGGTCTTTGCCGACCCGCAGGTGGTCGCCCGCGGTCTGCAGATCGCGCCAGAAGGTCTGCCGGGCGTGCGCAGTCCGATGAGCTTTTCGGGCGCTGATCTCGCGCTGGACCGACCCGCGCCACGACTGGGCCAGCATCAGGACGAGGTTCTGGGGCGGAAACCCTGACGAAAGCGCGCGATTTCTCGACGAAAATCGGTTTCGCGGTCAGGGTTCGGCGACCGCTTCAAGGATGTCTCCCGGCTGGCAGTCGAGTGCGGCACAGATGGCTGCAAGCGTGTCGAATCGGATGCCCTTGACCTTGCCGGACTTCAGCAGGCTCAGGTTCTGTTCGGTGATCCCGATCCGTTCGGCCAATTCGCGCGACCGCATCTTGCGGCGGGCCAGCATCACGTCCAGCCGCACGACGATGGTCAGTGTCGGGGGAGGCATCAGATGAATCCTGCGTTTTCGGCCTTGACCGCTGCCGCCTCGCGCATGGCCCAGCCGATCACCGTCAGCAGGCCTGCGGCCATGAGAAACCCGAGCGTGCCGCCGTCAATCCCGATGGTCAGGGTCGTCTTCGCTGCGTTCCAGCTGAGGATCAGGGTCTGCAAGGTCGGGACAACGACAGTGAATAACGCGACCAGCACCAACGCGCGACCGATCTGCAGGATGGTATCGGCGTTTTCGGCGCTTAGCACCTCGGCCTCGCGATAGCGGGCGAAAAGCCGGACCATACCCCGCAGAGCGGCGACCATCGGCAGGACTGCAACAAGGCCGATGGCAGCGACGGCTCCCGCCTGCAACGTCGTGATCGGCGTTTCGGACGGCAGCTGCGGGGCGCGGGACAAGAGCGTGCCTGGGTCGGTCACGCCACGCCCGGCGTAGTTCAGGACCGCAAGTGGCAGCAGGACGGACAGGACCAGGGCCACCCAATAAAGAAAGCCGGAGAGCGTCTGCAGGCGACGAGTATCTTGCATCTTTGCCTCTTTCGCAGCGATAATTTATCGTATTACAGTAAATTTTATCTGTCAAAGGAGATTCGTGATGTTTCCCTTCCTTCGTGTTCTTGCCGCCAGTCTGGCCCTGTCAGGCTGCGCGGCCATCGTGCCATCAACTGCCGCGCGGCTTGCGACGTTCGATCCGCTGACGGCGGACCCGGCGGCAATCGAGCTGGTGGTGATCCTGCCGCCCGGCCTTGCCGTCAGCCCGGGCAGCGCGCGGCTGGAGCTGGCGGCGGTTCGCGGCAGCGAGCGGCGGGAGGGCAGTTTCCGGTTGGCAGACCGTCCGGCGGATCAGGGCCCGGTCGTGCCAGAGGGGGCAAGCGCCCGCCGCTTCGCCATTGCCGAAGTGGACGTGCCGCGGATGCGGGCCTTGCAGGCCGACATTGCCGCGTGGAAGCGGACGGGGGACGCACGTGGGTCGCTGGGTTTGGGGATCGGGGGCTGCGCGGTGGGGGACGGGCCTGCGGAAGGGGCGCGGGGATCTGTGCTGATCCGGGTTGCAGCAGACGGGCAGTTCCTGCCGCTGATCCACGATGGCAGACTTGCGGACCTTCTTGGCGCAGAGGTGCTGGCGGCGATCAAGCCTTGCCAAGGGGCGGAATAGGGCGTACCCGCCCGCCTTCGGTTGAGATTGCCCGGTCGCGGTGTTAGTCTTGACCGCAAGGCCCGGCGCGGGGGCCTGCCCGTCTGAGCATTCCTGTCCGCGCGTGCCCCTGGAGGACCCTGTCCTGTCGCATTCTGATCCTGCCACCGGCCTTCCGACCGGTCCGCGCCCGACGCCTGCCGAAGAGGCCGCCGAGGGTCAAACCTCGCAAGCCATTCTGGCCCTCGTCCTGAAATCCGTTGATGACGACAAGGCCGAGGAGATTGTCCAGATCGACCTGCGCGGTCGGTCCGACGTGGCCGATTACATGGTCATCTGCTCGGGCCGGTCCTCGCGCCAAGTGGCGGCGATTTCGGAAAAGCTGGCGGATCGGCTGAAGCAGGAGATGCGGATTTCGGTCCGCATGGAAGGCAAAGAGACCGCCGACTGGGTGCTGATCGACGCGGGCGACGTGATCGTCCATGTCTTCCGCCCCGAAGTGCGCGAATTCTACCAGCTGGAAAAGATGTGGCTGCCCGGCGCGATCCACAGCGCCCAGGGCTGATGCGGCTACACCTTTGCGCCGTGGGTCGCCTTAGGGCGGGGCCAGAGCGCGATCTGGTGGACGACTATCTTGGACGGCTGGATCGGACCGGGCGGCCCCTTGGCCTTGGACCGGTCAGTGAGCATGAGGTCGAGGACAAAAAGGGCGGCGGCATGGCGGCCGAGGCAACCCTTCTGGCCCGCACTGTCCCCGAAAGTGCAGCGCTTTGTGTGCTGGATGAACGCGGCAAAGTCCTGTCGAGCCCCGAGTTTGCGCAAGCGCTGGCTGGTTGGCGCGATGGCGGGCGGCAGGACGCGGCTTTTGTCATCGGGGGCGCAGACGGGGTGGACCCAGGCTTGCGCGCCCGGGCGGACCTTGTGATCAGCCTTGGCCGGATGGTCTGGCCGCACATGCTGGTGCGGGTAATGCTGGCCGAACAGCTATACCGCGCCGCGACGATCCTGTCGGGGTCACCCTATCACCGCGTCTAGCGCAGCGCGCGTTCTGCGGCTGACCCGATGCGTAGAAGCCGGATATCCTGATCCGGGCCGGCCATAAGCGTAATCCCGCAAGATGGTTGCGATGTCCGCAGGGTCAGGGCGCAAAGGCCAAGCATGTTGCCGATCCGGGTATTGCGAAGGGCCAGAAGGTTCTCGGTCACATAGTAGGCGTCGTCTGTCATCAGCCGGTTGGCATCGGGCGGCAGGATCGGCGAGGTCGGAAGGATCACCGCATCAAAGACTGTAGTACGTTCGGCCCACTGCGCCCGAATGTCCCGCAGCCTGCGCCAGCCCGCGACGTAATCCGCCGCAGCTATCTTTGCACCGGACCGGAAGCGTTCCAGAATCCGGGAGAAGACCTTATCTGGCGCGGCTTCTATGTTCACCCGCCAGGTTCCGTATGCTTCTGCCGTGCACAATATCCCGGCCAATGCCACCGCCTCGGCAACCTCGGGGAACGCAAAGCGTTCAATCCGTGCTCCCGCCTTCGACAATCGCTGCGTGGCGTCCTCGAACGCCTGCGCTGGCCGGTCGCGAATGTCGTCCAGAGCGAGGGATTCTAGAAGCCCAAGACGAAGACCTGACATAGTGCCACCGACGAGATCGGCAGGCTCTCGGCCTTGAAGCGCGGCCAAAAGCAGGCCGCAGTCTTCGACCGAGTGAGCGAGGGGGCCAATCGTATCGAAGGAATCGAACAGCGGCACGACCCCGGTCAGGGGCAAGCTGCCCATCGTGGTCTTCAATCCGACGAGATCATTCCAGGCGGCGGGAATGCGGACAGAGCCGCCAGAGTCCGACCCGATGGCGGCGGGTGCAAGACCGAAGGCCACCGAAGCGGCGGCCCCCGACGAGGACCCGCCCGGCACGGCGCGGTCGTCGTTCAGGTTCGGCGGTGTGGCCGTCACCGGGTTCAGCCCAAGGCCCGAAAACGCCAGTTCCGACATGTGCGTCTTGCCAAGGCAAACCAGACCTTGCAGCGTCGCCGTTTCAAGGACCTCGGCGTCGCGGTCCGGGGAGCGGCCCTTCAGAAGGGCCGATCCGGCCTCGGTCGCGACACCCGCAGTGTCGAAAAGGTCCTTCCAGCTGATCGGCACCCCGTCCAGCAGCCCTTTGCGCAGGCCAGCCTTGGCGCGGGCGGCAGCGGCCATCGCTTCGCCCGGGTGGATGCGGCCTTTGCCGATTTCGCGGCCAAGCTCGGCTGCGGTCATGTGCGCCCAGGTTCCGGTCATATGTTCCCCCATGTTGCGGCAACGGTAGCGGCTTGGCGACGCATGGACAATCCGCCCGCGCGGGGTATGTAAGGCGCATGACATCGGACGCCGATATCCTGATCGCGGGCGGAGGGCTGAATGGCCCGGCGCTGGCCTTGGCGCTGGCGCAAGGCGGGTTCCGGGTAACGGTTGTCGATGCGCGCCCTGCCCCGGCCCGGGCCGAAGCAGGCTTTGACGGTCGCGCCTATGCGCTGGCCATCGCCTCGGTCCGGCTCTTGACCGTGATCGGCATCTGGCCGCAGGTCGCCGACAAGGCGCAGCCGATGCTGGAGATCAAGGCGTCGGACGGGCGGGCGGGCGAAGGGGCCGCGCCCTTCTTTCTGCACTTCGACGCCGCCGAGATCGAGGAAGGCCCGGTGGGGCACATGCTGGAGGACCGGCATCTTTACGCGGCCTTCCTGCACGCGATGCAGGCAGCACCCGGAATTACGCTGTTGTCCGGCGAGACGGTCGTGGCGCAAGAGGTAGGGCCTTCGGGCGTCACGGTAACGCTGGCCTCGGGTCGGACGCTGACGGCGGGGCTTCTGGTCGGCTGCGACGGTCGAGGCTCGGGTGTCGCGACGCGGGCCGGGATCAGACGGGTCGGCTGGGGTTACGGCCAGACCGCGCTGGTCACCGCAATCCGGCACGAGCATGATCACAGGGGCATCGCGCAGCAGTTCTTCATGCCCTCGGGACCGCTGGCGATCCTTCCGCTGAAAGGCGGGCATCTGTCCAGCATCGTCTGGAGCGAGACGGACGAGACGGCCGCCGCGATCCAGGCCCTGCCGGATTCCGAGTATCTGGAGGCGCTGCGCCCCCGCTTTGGTGATTTCCTCGGCGAGATTGCTCTTGCCGGTGAGCGGTTCACCTATCCCTTGTCGCTGTCCTTGGCCGAGCGGTTCATTGCGACCCGCTTGGCCTTGGTTGGCGATGCGGCGCATGGAGTGCATCCGATTGCCGGGCAGGGCTTGAACCTTGGCCTCCGCGATGTGGCTGCTTTGGCCGAGGTGCTGATCCTTGCCCGCCGTCGCGGTGAAGAGCCGGGCAGCCCCGCTGCGCTGGAGGAGTATCAGCGCTGGCGGCGGTTCGATTCGACGGCTCTGGCCCTGGGGATGGACACGGTCAACCGGGTGTTTTCCAGCGACAACCCGATCCTGCGGCTGGGACGCGACCTTGGCATGGGCGTGGTAAATGCCCTGCCCGGCCTGCGCCGCGGCTTCATGCGACAGGCGGCGGGTCTGTCGGGAGAGCTGCCGAAACTGCTGACGGGGCGTCCGGTCTGACCTCGGTCGCGGGGGCTTCGCCTTCTGCGACCTCACCCGATGCAGCAGAAGGCGAAGCCCCCGCGGCGCTGGCCTTGCGTGCCTGGCGCTTGTCCAGAAGGTGGAACAGAAGCGGGTTCGCCAGGATCGAAATCATCGCCCCTGCGACCACAAGATCGCGCGCTTCGGGCGGGACGATGTTCAGAGTGGCCCCCATGGTGATCAGGATGAACGAAAACTCGCCGATCTGCGCGAGGCTGGCGGCAATGGTCAACGCCATGTCCCGGCCATGGCCAAGAAGCGTGACGAGGTAGAAACCCGACACCGCTTTGACGCCGATGATGATCGCGACGGTCGCGATCAAGGCAATCGGTTGGGTCAGCAGGATGCCCGGGTTAAAGAGCATGCCGACCGAGACGAAGAACAGCACGGCAAAGGCATCGCGCAGCGGCAGCGTTTCGCGCATGGCTTGCTGCGAGAGGGTCGAGGACGACATCACCATGCCCGCGAAGAAGGCCCCAAGCGCGAAGGAAACGCCGAAGAAGTATGACGCCCCGTAAGCGACGCCCAGGGCGATTGCAAGGACTGCAAGCCGGAACAGTTCACGCGAACGGGTGTGGGCGACGAAGTGCAGCGCCCAGGGGATGACGCGTTGGCCGACAACCAGCATCAACGCGACGAAGGCTGCGGCTTTCACCAGCGTTATCAGGACCGTGGCGGCGATCGGGCCAATGCCGATGCCGACCTCGGCCACGATCTCGGCCTCTTCCGCGACAGGCATGGCGGTGCCGCCCAGAAGGCCGGCAAGGGGCGGGATGAGCACGAGAGCGAGGACCATCACCAGATCCTCGACGATCAGCCAGCCAACCGCCACGCGGCCCTTTTCGGTCTGCACCAGTTCTCGGTCCTGCAGCGCGCGGAGGAGCACGACGGTCGATGCGACGGACAGGGCGATGCCGAAGATGAGACCGGCCCCGATGCTCCAGCCAAGGGCCCAGGCGACCAGCATGCCCGACAGCGTCGCCACTACAATCTGGCCCAGCGCGCCCGGCACCGCCAAGGCCTTCACCGCCATCAGGTCGCGCGGCGAAAAATGCAGGCCGACCCCGAACATCAGAAGGATGACCCCAAGCTCGGCCAGTTCGGCGGCAAGGCCGAGATCGGCGACATAGCCGGGCGTGAACGGCCCGATGACAACACCGGCCAGAAGATACCCGGCGATCAGCGGCAGTTTCAGCCGCAGCGCCAGAAGGCCGAACAGGAACGCGAGGCCGAAACCGGCGACGAGGATGGTGATCAGCGGGGTTTCGTGGGGCAATGCGACCTTGTCCTTTCCGGCCCAAGCGCCGGGGGTCCGGGTCTGGCCAATCTTGGGTTCGGGGAAAATGTGTCAGGAGACAATGGGATAGTAGGGTCTGGGCCAAGCGATGCAACCGCCCAGTGGCCGGTGGCCGGTCACAAATCCCGGATTTGCCGAAACAGTCTGCAATGTTAGGCATTGGGGATGAGTATCCTGATCCCGAACCCCCGTGCCCGCCGCCTGTTTCTTGACCGACACGCCTTGTCCGAGGCTCCGAGCGGTCCCGCTTCGGGGCAGGCCCTGCATGACCTGATCGAGCGGATCGGCTTTGTTCAGGTCGACAGCATCAACACCGTGGCCCGGGCGCATGACATGATCCTCTGGTCGCGGCGGCCATCCTATCGGCCGCAAGACCTCAAGCGGCTGCTGGAGAAGGATCGGGCTCTCTGGGAGCATTGGACGCATGACGCCTCGATCCTGCCGGTTCGGCTGCACGGGGTCTGGCAGCACCGGTTCCAGCGTGATGCGGTGCGGCTGGAGGCGAACTGGCGCAGCTGGTTCCGGGAAGGGTATGAGGCACAGTTTGACAGCATTCTCAACCGGATAGCCAAGGATGGTCCAGTCGGCACGGCCGATGTGGGCGAAGGCGAGGTGCGCGGCAAGGGCGGCTGGTGGGACTGGCATCCGTCGAAGACCGCGCTGGAATGGCTGTGGCGGACCGGGCGGCTGGCGGTGACCCGACGGGACGGGTTCGCCAAGATCTACGACCTGACCGAACGGGTGATCCCCGAGGTGCACCGCGCGCCCGTCCCGGCCGAGGAGGTCTGCGACTGGGCCTGCCGGTCGGCCTTGCGGCATCTGGGCTTTGGCACCAGCGGAGAGATCGCGGCCTACTGGAAGGCCGTCAGCCCCGAGGCCGCAAAGGCCTGGTGCCGGGTCGCACTGGCGCGGGGCGAGATCATCGAGGCCGAGGTGGAAGGGTCCATGGGCCAGCGCCGCAAGGTGTTCATTTTCCCCGAGATTCTGGATGAAACCCCGACCGAGCCGACCATCCGCCTGCGCATCCTGTCCCCCTTCGATCCGGCACTGCGCGACCGTGACCGGGCGGAATTCCTGTTCGGCTTCTTCTACCGGATCGAGGTCTTCGTGCCCGAACCGAAGCGGACCTACGGCTACTATGTCTTTCCGGTGTTGGAGGGCGACCGGCTGGTGGGTCGCATTGACGTGAAGGCTTTCCGGGACGCGGGCGCGTTGCGGGTCAAGGCGTTCTGGCTGGAAGCCGGGGTGAAGCTGACCAAGGGTCGGCGGTCGAAACTGGAAGCGGAGTTGGACCGGCTGGCGGTCTTCTCGGGCTGTGAGAGGGTGGAATTTCTGGACGGCTGGGAACGGGAGACGCAGGGCGGTGCCAGTGTGTGACAGTCTCTGGACGGGCGGTGGGCGAATCGCCCACCCTACGCCCGGTGTGCTGTTTTGACTGTGGGGGAGTGACCTTTTGTCCGATGCCATGATCCTGACTGCGCTGGCAGGACTTCTGTCCGTCACCTTCCTGATCCTCTGGGTCCGGCGGGCGCGCGGGCAGCGTTCGTCCGGTACCGCCCAGCCGCCGATTGACGACAGGCAGACCGTTCTGATCGACGGGTCGAACGTCATCTACTGGCTGGACAACACCCCGCAACTCGCCCCGCTGTTGCAGGTGGTGCATGACCTGTCACGCCGCGGGATGAAGCCGGGCGTCGTCTTCGATGCCAATATCGGCTACAAGCTGACCGGCAAGTTCATGGGTGAGCGCGACCTGTCGAAGATGCTGTCCCTGCCGAGGGATCAGATTCTTGTCGTGCCGAAGGGGACGCAGGCCGACCCGTTCCTCTTGGAAACCGCCCGCGACCTCGATGCCCGGATCGTGACCAACGACCGCTATCGCGACTGGACCCAGAGCTATCCGGATGTGGTCAAGACAGAGCGGCTGGTCCGGGGCGAAGTGCGCGATGGGCGGGTCTGGTTGGCGGGGTTTCAGGCGAAGGACGGCGCAAAGGGCGGTGCCAGGGACGGTGCGCTGTAGCGCACCCTACGCTGGCGTCACGCCGGGATCACCCAGCCGTCGATCACGCTGATCGCCTCTTCCGCCGTTTCGACCATCGCGAACAGGGACAGGTCCTCGGGCGAGATCACACCGGCGTCGGCCAGGTGGTTCCAGTTCACGACCTTCTCCCACCACTCGCGCCCGAAAAGGAGGAAGGGGATCGGTTTCATCCGGCCGGTCTGGATCAGGGTCAGGCTTTCGAACATCTCGTCGAGCGTGCCGAAACCGCCGGGGAAGACGCAGACGGCCTTGGCGCGCATCAGGAAATGCATCTTGCGGATGGCGAAGTAGTGGAAGTTGAACGACAGGTCCGGCGTGACATAGACGTTCGGGGCCTGTTCGTGCGGCAGGACGATGTTCAGGCCGATCGACTGGCCGCCAGCCTCGTCCGCGCCGCGGTTGCCGGCCTCCATCACGCCGGGACCGCCGCCGGTGCAGATCACGCCTTCACGACCGTATGTCTCCAACGAGCGTTCGGTCATGATCTTCGCAAAGCGGCGGGCTTCGTCGTAGTAGTGCGACAGATCGGCGAGCGTTTTCGTGCGCGCTGTATCCCGATGTTCCGGCGCGGGGATGCGGGCACCGCCGAACATGACGATGGTCGATTCGATGCCGCGTTCGTCCATGATAAGCTGCGGCTTCAGAAGTTCGAGCTGCAGGCGGACCGGGCGCAGTTCGTCGCGCAGCAGGAAGTCGCGGTCGGCGAAAGCCAGACGGTAGGCGGGCGCGCGGGTCTGGGGCGTGTCGGGGATGCGTTTGGCCGCCGCGATGTCCTCGACCGAATCGCGGAACGGATGGCTGCGGGGTTCGTCTTTCATGCGGGCACTCGGATTGCGTGGCTTTGGGATCAGCCTTATAGGGTCGGCTGCCCCGTGACCAACCGAAAAGGGAATGCCCCATGTCGAACGCCGCCCTGGAAGCCGCCGTCGAAGCCGCCTGGGAGGCCCGCGACGGGATCAACCCAGCCACAAAGGGTGAGGTGCGCGATGCCATCGAAGCGACGCTGTCGGCGCTGGATTCGGGCGCGCTTCGGGTGGCCGAAAAGCGCGGCAACGACTGGCATGTGAACCAGTGGGCGAAGAAGGCGGTGCTGTTGTCGTTCCGCCTGACCGACATGTACGAAATCTCGGGGTCGAATGGCGGATCGAACTGGTGGGACAAGGTGCCGTCAAAGTGGCAGGGCTGGACGGTCGAAGACTGGCGCAACGCCGGGTTCCGTGCGGTGCCGGGGTCCATCGTGCGGCGGTCCGCGTTCATCGGCAAGAACGTGGTGCTGATGCCGTCCTTCGTGAACATCGGGGCCTATGTCGATGAGGGGTCCATGGTCGACGGCTGGGCCACGGTCGGGTCCTGCGCGCAGATCGGCAGAGACGTGCACCTGTCCGGCGGTGTCGGGATCGGTGGCGTCCTGGAGCCGATGCAGGCGGGGCCGACGATCATCGAGGACAACTGCTTTATTGGCGCGCGGTCGGAGGTGGTCGAGGGTTGCATCATCCGCGAGGGGTCGGTCCTTGGGATGGGCGTGTTCATTGGCAAGTCCACGAAGATCGTCGACCGGGAGACCGGCGAGGTGATGTATGGCGAGGTCCCGGCGGGGTCGGTGGTCGTCGCGGGGTCGATGCCGTCGAAGGGGGGCGTCAACCTCTATTGCGCGGTGATCGTGAAGAAGGTCGATGCGCAGACCCGGTCGAAGACCAGCATCAACGAATTGCTGCGGGACTGATGATGCGCAGGTTCATGGGTGTGCTTCTTGTGGGGACTTCGGCGACATCTGTCTTCGCCGGGCCGTTCGACAGGCTCTATCGGCCTGACGGGGCCGGCATGTGGGACTGCACGTCCGTCGGGTCGGACGGGGGGGCGTTGGCGGTCAAGGACAACGTGTTCTATGGCGTGGAGAACGCCTGCACGCTGACAAACCCGACACAGGTGAACGGCATGTCGGCGGTGTTGAACGACGCCGAATGCAATGGCGAAGGCATGCCCTATACCAAGCGCATGATGCTGATGCGGGTGCCCGAGGGGCTGGCAGTGATTCAGGATGGTTATGTCAACGTGTTGAGGGCCTGCGAATGACCGATGCAACGGAAGACGGCGGCAAGGTGAAGCGGCCGCAGCAGGTGTATTCCTTGATCGTCGAGGTTGGCCGCAAGGAAGGCGACGGGTTGCCGCCGAAGGCCACGGGTGCGGCGCTGCTGTGTTATGCCTCGGGTGTCGACGAGGCCGAAGCGGTCCGCGAGACTGTGGCGATCCTGAAAGAGGCCGAGATGGCACCACTGGAGGTGCAGGGGCTTGGCACTCTGGAAGAAAGGACCAAGGCGGGCGAGGAGATCGACGACGAGGAACGGTTCCTGATGGAACGGGCGTTGAAGGAGAACTCGGTCATCGTGGCCGAGATCACGCCGTTCTTCGACTGAACCCGCCTGCACGCCTTATGGTTGCAGGACCAGAGGCAAGCGGATAGCTATCGCTGGCACTGCAATCTGGACCTGATGATGCCCTTCGAGCCCGTAGACCCCGTGGACCTGACCGCAAGGCTGATCCGTTGCCCGTCAGTGACCCCGGCCGAAGGGGGTGCGATTGCGCTTTTGGCCGAGGTTCTGGGGGCGGCGGGCTTTGCCTGTTCGCGCGTGGACCGGAGCGGGATCGCCAATCTTTATGCGCGATGGGGCAAGCAGGGGGCCAACAAGGCGTTCGGGTTCAACGGGCATACTGACGTGGTCCCGGTGGGCGATGCAGCAGCGTGGACGCACGACCCGTTCGGGGCCGAGGTCAAGGACGGCGTGATGTATGGCCGGGGGGCCTGCGACATGAAGTCGGGCGTCGCGGCCTTTGTCGCGGCGGCGGTGGATTTCGTGCGCGAAACGCCCCCCGATGGCGCGGTGATCCTGGCGATCACCGGAGATGAGGAAGGCGAGGGCCGCGACGGCACGGTCGCGATCCTGGACTGGATGGCCTTCAACGGCGAGCGGATGACGCATTGCCTGGTCGGCGAGCCGACCTGCCCGACCCAGATGGGCGAGATGATGAAGATCGGGCGCCGCGGGTCCTTGACCTGCGACATCCGGGTCGAGGGGGTGCAGGGACATTCTGCCTATCCGCACCGGGCGAAGAACCCTCTCTCCGCTCTGGTCAAGCTGCTGACGCGGCTGGAGTCCGAGCCTCTGGACCGGGGGACGGCGCATTTCGACCCCTCGACCCTGGCGATCACCACGATCGACTGCGGCAATACGGCGGGGAACGTGATCCCGGCCAAGGCCATGGCGCGGGTCAATATCCGGTTCAACGACACCCATTCGGGCGACACGCTGTCGGCCTGGCTGCGGCACGAGGCCGAAGCGGTGGCCGAGGCGACGGGCGTGGAAATCGCGCTGAAGATCTCTGTGTCGGGCGAGGCCTTCCTGACCCCGCCGGGCGAATTGTCGGCGCTGGTGGCGAAGGCGGTGGAAGCCGAGACCGGGCGGAAACCGGTGGCCTCGACCTCTGGTGGCACGTCGGATGCGCGCTTTGTCAAGGACCACTGCCCGGTGATCGAGTTCGGGCTGGTCGGCAAGACGATGCACCAGGTCGACGAGCGGGTGGAGCTGGACCATATCCACCAACTGAAGGCGATCTATGGCCGCATCCTGCAGGAGTATTTTGCATGATCCGAATCGAGGTCACGACGGATATCCCGACCTGCCAGGCGCTGCGCCGGGTTGTCTTCATCGACGAACAGGGTGTCAGCGAGGCGGATGAGGTCGACGGCCTGGACGGCAGGGCGGTTCACCTGCTTGCCTGGGACGGGGATTGCCCGGTCGGGACCGCGCGGCTTTTGGTGAAGGGTCAGTCGGGCAAGATCGGCCGAGTCTGCGTGTTGCCCGAAGTGCGCGGCACGGGCCTTGGCGCGGCGCTGATCCTCGCGGCGCTGGAGGAACTGGGCCGGATGCCGGGGGTGACAGAGGCCTACCTTGGGTCGCAATCCCATGCGACGGGCTTTTACGAGAAGCTGGGCTTTGCGGTCGAGGGCGACGAGTTCCTCGACGCAGGCATTCCGCACCGCCACATGCGCCGCGCGCTTTGACCAGCAGCTGTCAGGCGGAGCGCTGACGCGCAAGCCTTTTTTGCCTTGCCTCTTGCGCGTGAAGGACGCGCAAGACGCGCGGGCGAAGATGAGTATTTGCGAAATGAGCAATCCCGCTGTCGGGTAGTCTTCCCGGGCAGGTCATGGTAGGCCATGGGCATGAAACCTTTGCCTTCGAGAGACGAGATCCGCCAGTGGATCATCGACAACCCCGGCCTTTCGGCCAAGCGCGACATTGCGAGGGCCTTCGGGATCAAGGGCGATGCGCGGATCGAATTGAAGCGACTTCTGCGCGAACTTGAGGGCGACGGCGTGGTGGAAAAGACCTCGCGCCGGTTCCATGAAAAGGGGGTGTTGCCCCCGGTCGCGGTGTTGCAGGTGCTGCCGCCGGATGCTCAGGGTGATCTATACGCCAAGCCTCTGGAGGAGGGGGTAGAGGAGGGTCCGCGCATCCTGATCATCCCGAAAAAGGGTGATCCGGCGCTGGGGGCCGGGGACAAGATCCTGGCGCGGCTGGCGAAGGTCGATCTGGACGACTACGCCTACGAGGCGCGGCTGATCCGCAAGCTGGGCTCGAACCCGGCTAAAGTGCTGGGGGTGTTCCGGGCGAATGCCGAGGGTGGGCGGATCCAGCCCATCGAGAAGGGCAGCGACAAGGAATGGCGGGTCGCGTCCGACATGACCGGCGGCGCGAAGGACGGTGAGCTGGTCGAGGCCGAAGCGGTGGGCGCCCGGCGGCTGGGTCTGCCCGCAGCGCGGGTGATAGCGCGGCTCGGCGATCCGGCGGGGCCACGGGCGGCAAGCCTGATCGCCATCCACCAGCATGGCATTCCGGATGTCTTCCCCGACGCGGTGATTGCGGAAGCCGACCGGGCGGAACCCGTGGGGATGAAGGGACGCGAGGACCTGCGCGCGTTGCCACTGGTCACCATCGACCCGGTCGACGCACGCGACCGCGACGATGCGGTTCTGGCCGAGGTGGACAGCGATCCGGCCAACCCGGGCGGCTTCGTGATCTGGGTCGCCATCGCTGATGTGGCGCATTTCGTGACGCCCGGGTCTGCGCTGGACCGGGAAGCACGGAAGCGCGGGAATTCGACCTATTTCCCGGATCGCGTCGTGCCGATGCTGCCGGACATCCTGTCGGGCGATCTGTGCAGCTTGCATGAAGGCGTGGATCGCGCCTGTCTTGCCGTGCGGATGGTGATCGACGCGCAGGGCCACAAGCGCAGCCACCGTTTCGTGCGGGGGATGATGCGGTCGGTGGCCTCGCTGCACTACGCGCAGGTGCAGGCGGCGGTGGATGGCCAGCCGGATGAGAAAACCGCGCCTCTGGTCGATTGGGTGCTGAAGCCTTTGTATGCCGCCCATGTCGCGCTGAAGCAGGCGCGCGAAGTGCGGCAGCCGCTGGACCTGGAACTGCCGGAGCGGAAGATCGAGCTGGACGACGAGGGCCGCGTCGCCTCGGTTGCGTTCAAGGAGCGGCTGGATGCGCACAAGCTGATCGAAGAGATGATGATCCTCGCCAACGTCGCGGCGGCAGAGGAGCTGATCCGGCTGAAGCGGCCCCTTCTCTTCCGCGTGCACGAGGAACCCTCGCCGCTGAAACTGGAAGGCTTGCGCGAGGTGGCCGAAGGCGCCGGAATGACGCTGGCCAAGGGGCAGGTGTTGCAGACGCGGCACTTGAACCGGCTTCTGGCGCAAGCACAAGGGACGGAGTTCGACGAGTTGATCAACCTCTCGACGCTGCGGTCGATGACCCAGGCTTATTACCACCCAGAGAACTTCGGGCATTTCGGTTTGGCATTGCAGAACTATGCGCATTTCACCTCGCCGATCCGGCGCTATTCGGACCTGATCGTCCACCGCGCCCTGATCAAAGGCCACGGTTGGGGCAAGGACGGGCTGTCGGTCTGGGACGAGGAGAACCTGGAGGAGACAGGCAAGCTTATCTCTGAAGCCGAGCGGCGGAGCATGGCGGCGGAACGGGATACCAATGACCGGTATCTGGCGGCGTATCTTGCGGACCGGGTCGGGGCGGAGTTTGCCGGGCGGATCTCGGGCGTGCAGCGGTTCGGGGTATTCGTCCGGCTGGACGAGACCGGGGCGGACGGGTTGATCCCGGTGCGCGCCCTGGGGCGGGAATATTTCAACTACGACGAGGGCAGCCAGACGCTGATGGGGTCAGAGACCGGGCTGGTCTTGGGGATCGGGCAGAAGGTCATGGTGCGGTTGGCCGAGGCGGTTCCGGTGACAGGCGGGCTGATCCTGGACCTTCTGTCGGTGGAGGGTGCCGTGGTGCGGCCGCCGCGGCGGGCGGGGGGGAAATACCAGCCTCGCAAGCCCGTGCAGGCGGCGGCAAAACGGCGGTTGGTGCGCAAGCGGAGATGACGGGCTGGAGGGTTTCACACCCTCCCGCGTCCAGCGGGGCTTGAACCGATGGCGCACCACTGGACGCACCCGTGGAGTATTTGGGAAATGAGCAAGCGCAATTTGAATCAAATGCTGTTGGTCGCCGGTTTGATGGCAGGTCTCTTGTCCGGGGGCGTTGCCCGGGCCCAGACGATCCTGCCTGATCCGGTAGCAGGCGTGGAGGGGAAGATGGGGACTCAGGCCGGGCTGGAGGCATGGGTGGAGGCGTTTCGCCCACGGGCACTGGCGGCGGGGGTGCCTGCGGCGACCTTCGATGCAGCGCTGCGGGGGGTGGAGTTCGACCCGAAGGTCGTGGAACGCGACCGGAACCAGAACGAGTTTTCCAAGACGATCTGGGATTATCTGGACACCGCGGTGTCCGAGGACCGGGTGGCGCTGGGGCTGAAAGCCATCGAGCGGAACCGCGACCTGCTTGAGCGGATCGAGACGGAGTTTGGCGTGGAGAAGGAAGTCGTCGCGGCGGTCTGGGGGTTGGAGAGCGCCTATGGCACCTATCGGGGCGACTTGTCTGTGCTGGGGTCTCTGGCGACGCTCGCCTATGAGGGGCGGCGGGGGGCGTTCTTCGAGGCAGAACTGATCGCGGCGCTGCGGATTGTCGAGGGTGGGCATGTCGAGCGGTTCACAGGGTCCTGGGCGGGGGCAAGCGGGCACACGCAGTTCATGCCTTCGTCGTGGGAGAAGTTCGCGGTCGATTTCGACGGCGATGGCAAGAAGAACCTCTGGGGCGATGATCCGGCGGATGCGCTGGCGTCCACGGCCAACTACCTGCGGCACTGGGGATGGACGAAGGGTCAACCCTGGGGAGTGGAAGTGAAGCTGCCCGAAAGGTTCGACTATGACCAGACCACCGAGCGGGTGGTGAAGCAGGTCGGGGAGTGGCAGGCGATGGGGGTGCGGACGGTGTTCGGCGAGGACTTGGCCGATCACGGCCCGGGGTCGATCCTTCTTCCCGGCGGGCATCGCGGAGCGGCGTTCCTGATCTGGCCGAACTTCCAGGTGATCGAGAAGTACAACACGGCGGACGCCTATGTCGTGGCGATCGGGTCCTTGTCGGACCGGCTGCGGGGTGGGCCTGCGATCCAGTCCGGCTGGCCGCGCGAACTTAGGGCGCTGACGCTGGAGGAGCGGCAGGAGTTGCAGGAGCGGCTGACCCGCGCGGGGTTCGATGCGGGCGGGGTCGATGGGCGGATGGGGCCGAAGACGGTTGCCTCGGTCAAGGCGTTCCAGAAGGCCCGGGGGCTGGTGCCAGACGGGTATCCTTCGCTGGAAGTGCTGGAGTTGCTGCGCTGACGGTCCACGCGGAAGCGTGGTCGGTGTCGCTTTGGACGCAGAACGAACGGACTAGCCGCCCTTTAGCCGCTGCAAGAGGAAGACTTCGACTTCGCTGTCCGGCCTGACCTGGGCCGCGCGGTTGTTGGCGATGACCTCGCCGTCCACCGCCACCGACAGCCCTGCCTTGATCGCCGGTCCCAGACCCGGATGCGCCTTTTCCAGCGCATCCATGATCTGTCCCACGGTCGCGGCCTCCACCTCCACCACCTCTTGCCCGTCGGCGAACCGCCGCAGGCTGGCCCAGAGATGGACCTTTGCCATCAGCCCCTGAGCGCCTTGATCGCCGCCAGCACCTTCGGCGGAGTACAGGGCAAGCTGCGGATGCGCGCGCCTGTAGCACCGGCAATCGCCGCTGCGATGGCAGGCAGGGGCGGGGTGATCCCCGTCTCGCCCACACCGCGCACACCGTAGGGGTGGCCGGGGTTCGGAACCTCGATGATCACCGTGTCGATCATCGGCAGGTCAGAGGCGACCGGGATGCGGTAATCCAGGAACACCGGGTTCTGCAGCCGCCCGTCGGTGCCGTAGACATACTCCTCGTTCAGCGCCCAGCCGATGCCCTGCGCGGCGCCGCCCTGATACTGGCCTTCGACATAG
This sequence comes from Paracoccaceae bacterium, assembly GCA_009773055.1. Classification (GTDB taxonomy): domain Bacteria; phylum Pseudomonadota; class Alphaproteobacteria; order Rhodobacterales; family Rhodobacteraceae; genus Tabrizicola. The sequence continues at coordinate 22,137 of WOUW01000019.1, read as the reverse complement.
GCCGGATGGATCGCGGTCCCTGCGTCCTGCACAACCAGATAGCGGATGACCGTGGTCCGGCCCGTCTCCGGGTCCACTTCCACGTCGACCACATGGGTGCCGAAGCTTGCGCCATAGCCGCCCGCCGTCACCTCGTGGTGGCCCGAAATCGGGCCGCCGGTCGAGCCCATCTTGGCCCCGATCTCGCCAATGGTCATCGGCGGGTGCTTGCCCGCGTTCGGGCCAGCGGGATGCGCTGCACCGTCCTTCCATTCGACCGCGTCCGCGTCGATGCCCCAATCCGCTGCAGCCCGGCGGCACATCTCGGCAATCGCCTGCCGAGCGGCTTCCACCGCTGCCTTGCCGCTGGCGAATGTCGCGCGGCTGCCGTGGGTGGGTTCGTTCACGCCCAGCGCGCCGGTTTCCACCACGTTCACCCGGACATCCTCATAGGGGATGCCCAGCGTCTCGGCGACCATGAGACCGATGGACGCTCGGCTGCCGCCGATGTCCGGCGTGCCGATCATCACCGTGGCCGTCCCGTCCTCGCCGACCGCCAGCGACACCGAGGTTTCGCCGCCGTGGTTGAACCAGAAGCCCGAGGCGACGCCACGGCCCTGATTGGGTCCAAGCGGGATCGCGTAATTGGGATGCGCCTTCGCGGCCTCGAGCGTCTCTTGCAGACCGATCATGGTGTAGATCGGGCCGTAAGACGACTTCGACCCGTTCTTGGCACCGTTCTTCAGCCGCACCTCGATCGGGTCCAGTTTCAACTCGCGGCACATCTCGTCGACCATACTTTCCACCGCAAAGGCCGCCATCGGCGAGCCCGGAGCGCGGTAAGCCGCCGCTTTGGGGCGGTTGGCGATGACTTCCACCGCCTCGTGCTTGAGGGCCGGAATGTCGTAGCAAGCGAAAGCGCAGGGCAGCGCCTCGCCAATGGGCGACATGCCGGGGAAGGCCCCGCCCTGCATCCGGAAGAAGATCTGACCGGCGGTGATCGTGCCGTCCTTCTTCATCCCGATCTTCACGTCCATCGACGCCGAGGCGGTCGGCCCCGTTGCGCGCAAAACCTCGGACCGGCTCATCACCAGTTTTACCGGACGTCCGCCCGCCTTCTTTCCATGAAGATCGTGGTCTTGCCGCCGAAACCGCCGCCGATTTCCGACGGGGTCACGCGCAGGTTCGCCGCTTCGATCCCCAGCACCGACGCGCACATGCGCCGGATATACCAATGGCCTTGAGTGCAGACCCACATCTCTCCGCGCCCGTCCTCGCCCATCTGGCCGACGCAGGCGTGCGGTTCGATATAGCCCTGATGGGTGGCTTCGGTCTTGTAGGTATGTTCGCGGACGATGTCGGCGGCGGCAAAGCCCGCCTCGACGTCGCCATGCCCGAACTCCATGTAGCGCGCGACGTTGCCGTGCATGCCTTCCGGCACGGAATAGTCCGCGACACCTTCGCGGATCACGGGGGCACCGGGGGCCATCGCCGCATCGACGTCGGTCACATGCGGCAGGACCTCGTAGGTCACCTCGATCAGCCGCGCCGCGTCTTGTGCGATCAGGGCCGAGGTCGCCGCGACCGCCGCGACCGCGTGGCCGTCATACAGCGCCTTTTCCCCGGCAAGGGTGTTGTCCTGCAGGTTCAAGTCTTCCCCCGTCAGCCCGGTCGGCAGGTCGGCACGCGTGACCACAGCCTTCACCCCGTCCAGCGCCAAGGCCTTCGAGGCGTCGATCTTCACGATCCGCGCATGGGCGTGGGGGCTGCGCACCACGGCGGCATGCAGCATCCCCGGCAGCGAGAAATCCGCGCCATAGCGCGCGCGGCCCGTCACCTTGTCCAGCCCGTCCGGGCGGTTGGGCCGGGTGCCGATCAGCTTGTATCCGGTCTTCACATCATCCCGTGCCATCACGCAGCTCCCCGATGTTCCTGACGCATTTCCGCGGCCGCGTCCTGCACGGCGCGGATGATCTTGTCATAGCCCGTGCAACGGCACAGGTTTCCGGCCAACCAGTAGCGCACCTCGGTATCCGTCGGGTCCGGGTTCCGTTCCAGAAGCGCCTTCGCTGCCACGAGGATACCGGGGGTGCAGTAGCCGCACTGCAGGGCGGCATGTTCGATGAACTTGCGCTGGAGGGGGTGAAGCTCCTCCTTCGCCATGCCTTCGATGGTTTCCACCCGCTTGCCGTTGGCCTCGGCCGCCAGCATCAGGCAGGAACAGACCAGCGTCCCGTCCACGGTGACCGAACAGGCCCCGCAGTCGCCGGTGCCGCAGCCTTCCTTGGTGCCGGTCAGGTCCAGATGGTTGCGCAGCGCGTCCAGCAGCGTCTCGCGCGGGTCGGCCAGAAACTCGACCGGGTCGCCGTTGACGGTGGTGGTGACGTGAATCTTGCTCATTTGGTCAATCCTTTCGCCCGGTCATAGGCGATCTTCGCCGCCCGGCGGGCGAGAACCCCCGCCACTTCGATCCGGAACTCCTTGGTGCCGCGCTTGTCGGAGATCGGTTTCGCAGCACCTTCCGCCGCCTTGGTCAGGGCCGCCAAAGCCGCATCGTCCAGCGTCGTGCCGATGATCGCCTTGGCACAGGCCTCGGACAGAAGCACGGTCGGAGCCACCGCCCCCAAAGCCACCCGGGCCTCGACGATCTTGTCGCCGTCCAGCCGCAGGCTCACCGCGCAGCCGACAACGGCGATGTCCATCTCGGTCCGCGGGATGAAGCGCAGGTAGGCGTCGCCGCCGTTCTTGCCGCGCGGCGGCAGGGTGATGGAGGAGATCACCTCACCCTTCGCCAGATTGGTCTTGCCCGGCCCCGCCGGAACCGCCTCCACCGGAATGTCGCGTGAACCAGATGGCCCGGTCACCGTGACCATTGCCCCGGCGGCAATCAGCCCCGGCACCGAATCGGCGGCGGGCGAGCCGTTGCAGAGGTTCCCCGCCAGCGTCGCCCGGCCCTGCACCTGGGTCGAACCGACCAGGTTCATTCCCTCGACCACGCCCGGCCAGTCGCGCACCAGCGCCGCATGACCCCCCAGCACAATCCCCGGCACCGCGATGCCGATCTTCCAGCCGCCGTCCGGTGTCTGTTCGATCTTGTCGACGCCCGGAATGTGCTTGAGGTCGATCAGGTCGTCCGGCTGCACCATGCCTGCACGCATCTGCACCAGAACATCGGTTCCACCGGCCAGAAAGCGCAGGGTTCCTGTTGCCCTGGCGGCAATTGCTGCAGCATCGGTGAAACTTGTGGGTGTGTGGTATCGCATGTCTTCTCCCTGCCGTCGGGTGGGCGGTCCGCTGTCGCTGTTCGCCACCGACTTTGCTGCACCCCGCGAGCCGCCGCAATGCCAGTCTGCGACGCATACGGATCATGGCCGACCAAAACCCGCATGACAGTCATTGCCACCGCAGTCAGATTATTTGCATTTGCATTTATTCAAGTCTAGCCTCCCCTCATCGTCGGAGGAGAGTGTTATGGCTGCGAACAGCGTGCTGGCGGACGTCGCCGCAATGATCGCCTCGGGCGCGATCGAGGTGGTGGATTGTTCGGGCACCCTTGGCCCCGAGACGCCGCTTCTGAAACTGCCCCCGGATTTCGCGAAGGACACTCCGCCGATCAGGATCCACCGCATCAGCGAATACGACAAGGACGGCCCGTTCTGGGCCTGGAACTGGCTGGAACTGGGCGAGCATTCCGGCACCCACTTCGACGCCCCGCACCACTGGATCACCGGCAAGGACCATGCCGACGGCTTTACCGACACCCTGCCCGTCCAGCGCCTTGTCGCCCCGGTCAACGTGCTGGATTTCAGCGCGGAATGCGCCGCCGACCCGGATTTCCTGCTGACCATCGACCACGTGAAGGCATGGGAGGCCAAGCACGGCACCATCGGCAAGGGCCAATGGGTCGTCTTCCGCTCTGACTGGGACACCCGCGCCCATGACGAGGGCCTGTTCCTGAACGCCAACGAGACAGGCCCGCATACGCCGGGACCGACTGCCGAAGTCATCCAGTACCTTATCGACAAGGGCATCGTCGGCTGGGGCAGCCAGTGCATTGGCACCGACGCAGGGCAGGCGGGCGGCATGACCCCGCCGTTCCCGGCGCACAACCTTCTGCACAAGAACAACTGCTACGGCCTTGCATCGCTGGCCAACCTGTCAAAGCTGCCGCCCAAGGGTGCGATCCTGATCGCCGCACCGCTGAAGATCAAGAACGGCACCGGCTCGCCCATCCGGGCGCTGGCGCTGGTTCCGCGGACCTGATGATGGACGGCGCCGCCAGAGGGCTCGCCGAGATCGGTCTGACCAACTTCGCGCCCTATCTGATGAACCGCATCATGGGCCGCTACAACGCGGGCTTCCGCGAGGAGCTGGCGGGCCTTGGCCTGACCACCCCCAAGGCGCGCGCGCTGGCGGTCCTGAGCGTGGTCGACGCGCCCCTGATCGGCGAATTGGCCGTCTACACGGTGACCGAACAATCCACCCTGTCCCGCGCGCTGGACCAGTTGCAATCCGACGATCTGATCCAGCGCGAGACCGACCCCAGCGACAGCCGCGCCACCCGCGTCACCATCACGGATGCCGGGCGCGAGACGTTCCAGACCCTCTGGCCGCACATGCACGCTGCACAGGACCGCATGTTCCGCGCCATTCCGCCGGACGAACGGCAGGCCTTCATCGCGACGCTGCAGAAGATGCTTCTGAACATCCGCAAGCACGAGATCTGACATGGCCGAACGCTCCTTCAAGGCACAGGTGGAAGACCTCAAGCTCGGTGCAGGGCAGACCTTCACCGGCGAAGGCATCCTTGCGATCACCAAGGCGCTGCTTGAATCCGGCGTGGGCTATGTCGGCGGCTACCAGGGCGCTCCGATCAGTCACCTGATGGACGTCCTTGCGGACGCGGAGGACCTGCTGACGGACCTTGGCGTCCGGTATGAAGCCAACGCCAACGAGGCCGCCGCCGCCGCGATGCTGGCGGCTTCCGTCCATTACCCGATCCGGGGCGCTGTCACTTTCAAGGGCCCGGTCGGGGTCAATGTCGCCTCGGACGCGCTGGCCAACCTGTCGTCATCGGGCGTCACCGGGGGCGCGCTGGTCATCGTGGGCGAGGACTACGGCGAGGGTTCCTCGATCATGCAGGAACGCACCCACCCCTTTGCCATGAAGGCGCAGATGTGGCTGCTGGACCCGCGCCCCAACTTGCCGTCCATCGTCAAGGCGGTGTCGGACGGGTTCGATCTGTCCGAGGCGTCGAACACCCCCGTCATGCTGATGGTCCGCATCCGGTCCTGCCATGTCACCGGCAGCTTCACCGCCCGTGACAACCAGCGCCCGAAGCTGACGGTCCGTGACGCCCTCTCGAACCCCCGCAGCGACTTCAACCGCGTCGTCCTGCCGCCGATGTCCTTCGCCCACGAACAGGACAAGGTGAAGAATCGCTGGCCCGCGGCAGAGGCCTTTATCCGTGAGCGCGGGTTGAACGAACACTTCGGCCCGAACGACGCGCCTTTGGGAATCGTGGTGCAGGGCGGCATGTACAACGGGTTGATCCGCGCGTTGCAACGGCTGGGGCTGGCCGACATCTACGGCGCGACAGAGGTGCCGATCTATGTGCTGAACGTCACCTACCCGCTGATTTCGGCGGAGTTCCTGGAGTTCTGCGAGGGCAAGGACCACGTCCTGATCGTCGAGGAGGGCCAGCCCGAATTCATCGAAACCCAGCTTGGCAGCTTCCTCTACCGCGCCGAAAGCCGGACCAAACTCCACGGCAAGGGCCTTTTCCCGATGGCCGGGGAATACACCGGCGCGGTGATGCTGACCGCCGTGGAAGGTTTCCTCAAACAAGCCGCCCCCCACATGCTTCCCGCAGCTGTCCGCGCGCCCAATGTGGACCGACCCGCCATCCCTGACCTGACCAAGACCGTCCCGATCCGCCCTCCGGGCTTTTGCACCGGGTGCCCGGAACGCCCGATCTTCGCCGCGATGAAGCTGGTGGAGAAGGAGCTTGGCAAACACCAGATCGCCGCCGACATCGGCTGCCATCTCTTCGCCTCGCTCCCCCCGTTCGAGATCGGGGGGGCCACGATGGGCTACGGCCTCGGCCCCGCCGCGAACGGCGCCTTCGACGGCGGCGGCGAAAAGCGCCCCGTCGCGATCATCGGTGACGGCGGGTTCTGGCATAACGGGCTGTCGTCCAGCTTTACCAACATGGCCTTCAACAAGTCGGACGGCGTGGCGATCATCGTGGACAACTACTACTCCGCCGCGACTGGGGGGCAGGACATCATGTCCTCGCGCGCTGACAATGCGACGAAGGCCACGAAGAACCCCATCTCCAAGGCGCTGAACGGCATCGGGATCACTTGGGTCCGCCAGATCGACCGCACCTATGACGTGGCCAAGATGCGCGACACGATCCGCGAGGCGCTGACGACCCCGACGAAAGGACCCAAGGTCATCGTCGCCTCGTCCGAATGCATGCTGAACAAACAGCGCCGGGAGAAGCCTCTGACCCAGGCCGCCATCAAGGAAGGCCGCCGGGTCGAGGCCCCACGGTTCGGCATCGACGAATCCATCTGCACCGGCGACCACGCCTGCATCCGCCTCTCCGGCTGCCCCTCTTTGTCGCTGAAACGCCTGGACGACCCCCTGCGCGACGACCCCGTGGCCAGCATCGACCAAAGCTGCGTCGGCTGCGGAAACTGCGGCGAGGTTGCCGATGCCGCGATCCTTTGCCCGTCATTCTACCGCGCCGACGTGATCCACAACCCGACCCGCTGGGAACGCACTCTCGCCCGGTTCCGTACCCGCATCATCTCGTGGCTGCAAACCCGCCGCGATGGCCGCCGCCTGGCCTTCGGGGCTGCCGAATGACCCTGCACCCGACCTTCGACCCCGTGCTGCAGGACCCACAGCTGGACGGCATCATCAAGCTCGCCATCCTCGCCGTCGGCGGGCAGGGCGGTGGCGTCCTGACCGGCTGGATCGAGGACCTCGCCCGCGCCAATGGCTATGCCGCCCAGGCCACCAGCGTCGCCGGGGTCGCCCAGCGCACCGGGGCTACCGTCTACTACGTCGAAATGGCTCCCGCCGCCAAAGGCTCGCCGGTCTTCTCTCTGATGCCCGCCGCCGGTGACGTCGACATCATGATCACCGCCGAGTTGATGGAGGCGGGCCGCGCCATCATCCGCGGTTTCGTCACCCCCGATCGCACCACGCTGATCACCTCAACCCACCGCTCGCTTGCCGTGTCGGAAAAGACCGTCCCCGGTGACGGCATCGCCAACGGGGCCGAGGTTCTGGCCGCCGCCGACATCGCTGCCCGCCGCGTCATCGCCGCCGACTTCGACGCACTGGCGATCGCGCAGGGTTCCGTCATCTCCGCCAGCCTGTTCGGCGCGCTCGCCGCCTCCGAAACCCTCCCCTTCCCGCGCGAGGCGTTTCAGACTGCCATCGCCAAGGGTGGCAAGGGGGTGGAGCCCTCGCTGAACGCGTTCGCTGCAGGCTTTCAGGCCGCCCGCGACGGTGTGCAGAACCCCGTAGCATCCACGACACTTCCCCGTGGGGAAGAAGTGACGGGTCCTGCAAAGCTTCTTTTCGAGTGGTCCACTCTGGTTGCCCGCACCAATCGCTTGCCCGAACCCGTGGCCGACGTGGCCCGAGCCGGGCTTCGAAAGGTCGTCGATTTCCAGACCCTCGCCTACGGCCGCGCCTACCTTGATCGGCTGGACCAGATTCTGACCCAGGACCGCGCCCCCTTTGATCTAAGCCGCGCGGCTGCCAAGCACATTGCCAACGCCATGGCCTACGACGACATCATCCGCGTCGCGGATGAGAAGACCCGCGCGGCCCGGATGACCCGCATCGCGGGGGAAATGGGGGCGAAGGACCAGCACCTCCTCCACGTCACCGAATTCTTTCATCCACGGGCCGAGGAGATCGTCTCGCTCCTTCCCGCCCGCATGGGTGCGCGATGGGCCGCGAACCCGCGCCGGATGGCTTTGATTGACCGGCTGTTCAACAAGGGCCGCCGCCTGCGCACGGACTCGCTTCGCGGGTTCCTGTCGTTGCACGTCCTTGGCGGGATGAAAGGCTGGCGACTGAAGTCGCTGCGCCATGCCACCGAGATCGCCCATCTTGAGGCATGGCTGGCTACAGCCCTCACCTATCTGCCGCAAAACTATGACCTCGCCGTCGAAGTCATCCGCTGTCGCCGTCTGATCAAAGGCTATTCCGACACCCACGCCCGCGGCCGGTCGAAGTTCGACAGGGTTCTCGCCGCCATCGCCGAGATCAAGGACCGCGAGGACGCCGCCGACTGGGCCCGCCGCCTGCGCGAGTCCGCGTTGAAGGACGAAGAGGGCAAGGCGCTGGACGGAGCCATCGCGACGATCCGCAGCTTTGCCTGACACCGGCAGTGCGGACCGGTGATGTCAGTTCAGCCGGTCATCATGGGTCCGGCGTTGATCAGGATCGTCCGGATCGACGAAGGTGCGGCTGACCACCGTCACCCCGCGCATCCGGCGGGCCAGAAGCCCGATCAAGAGCATTCGCACCGGGGGCACCAGCAGAAGAAGGCCCAACGCATCGGTAAAGAACCCCGGCAGGATCAACAGGACCGCCGCCATCCCGATCAGCGCCTGATGCGCGATCGGGGACAACGGGTCTGCGGCCATTTGTCCGCGAAAGCCTTCCACGAACTCCTGCCGCCCCCGGATCGACCCGGAGACCGACAGGGATTTCAGGATCAGCACCCCGATCATACCGGTCAAAAGCACCCAGGCCAGCGTCAGCCACAGGCCAAGAACGCCCCCAAGGGTCACGAAAAGCGCGATTTCGACCAAAGGCAAAGCCAGAATCGCAAGGATGATCCACATCGACATTCTCCGCCCGTCCGATCTTCCGTCCTGTGGTAGACTTCGGCAGGCCCCCACCCTACATAGGGTCAAACCGTGCCCATTCCAACGGAACACCTAAGGTTCAGAGGTCACTAATGAACGGCTCCTTGATCCAGCTCCTGGTCCTTGCCGGGATCGCGATCTTTCTCATCCTCAAGCTGCGGTCCGTGCTGGGCACCCGCGACGGCTTTGAAAAGCCGCCGATCCCGCTGGAAGACGTGCGCCCGCGCGTGCGCCGCGACTTCGAGGTGATCGAGGGCGGGCCCGACCGTGACATCACCGACCACGTCGCCGAGGGTTCCGATGCCGCCCGCGCGCTGGCCGAGATGAAGAAGGTGGAACCGTCCTTTGCCGTCGGCCCCTTCCTGCAGGGCGCGCGCGGGGCCTACGAGATGATCCTGGTGGACTTCGAGAAGGGCGAGCTTGACCGCATCCGTCCGTTCCTGTCCGACGAGGTCGAAGCCAGCTTCGCCGAGGCCATCGCCAAACGCGAAGCCGACGGTCTGACCATCGAGGCGAGCTTCCTTGGCATCAAGGAGTTGACCTTGCACGACGCGACCTTCAACGCCGAAAGCCGGTTTGCCGAAATCGCCGTGCGCCTGGTGGCCGATCAGACGTATGTCGTGCGCAACAAGGCCGGAGAGATTGTCGAAGGCACCCCGCGCGAGGTCAAGAAGACGCGGGACATCTGGACCTTCGCCCGCCAGATGGGGTCGGATGACCCGAACTGGCAACTGGTCGCGACCGGCGACTGACCGCTTGGGATGCGCGCCGCCCTTGCCATTGCCACGGTCTCGGTTGCGCTGATGGCCGCGACCTCGCCCCGGGCCGAGGTGCTGGAGTTCGACGCGCTCGACGGCTGGATGGACGACGACCACGTCGCGGCACTGTCAACCTTCCTTGCGACCTGCGACCTGATCGACCAGCCCGACTGGCAACCGATCTGTGCGCTGGCCGGCGATGTGCCGAAAGACGACGCCTCTGCCCGCAGTTTTTTCGAGCTCTTTTTCAAGCCGGTCGTGGTGGGCACTCCTCCCGCCCTTTTCACTGGCTATTTCGAGCCCGAGCTTGACGGCTCACCCACCCGCACGGCGCGCTTCAAATACCCGATCTACCGCCGCCCGCCCGACCTGACCGACGGCGTTGCCTACCACACCCGCGCGGCCATCGAAGGCGGGGCGATTGCCGGGCGCGGGCTGGAACTTGCGTGGCTCGACGATCCGGTCGACGTCTATTTCCTGCAGGTCCAGGGCTCGGGCCGGATCAGGATGACCGACGGGTCAGTGATCCGTGTGGGCTATGCCGGGAAGAATGGCCATGCCTACAAATCCGTCGGCAGGGAAATGATCCGCCGCGGCACGCATACGCTGGATCAGGTCTCGGCCCCGGAGATTGCCAATTTCGTCCGCAGCAACCCCGCGACCGGGCGCGAGCTTCTGGACACCAACCCGTCCTATGTCTTCTTTCGCAAGATCGGCACCCTAAAACCGGAAGATGGCCCAATCGGCGCGATGGGCCGGTCGATCACTGCAATGCGATCCGTCGCCATCGACCCGAAGTTCACCCCGCTTGGGGCGCCCGTCTGGATCGAAAAGGACGGGCGCACACCGATCCGCAGCCTGATGGTCGCGCAGGACACCGGTGGCGCGATAAAAGGGATGCAGCGCGCCGACATCTTCTTCGGCACGGGTGCCAAGGCCGGCGACGCCGCCGGGACCATCAAGGATGGCGGGCGGATGGTCCTGCTTCTGCCCATCGACCGCGCTTTCGCGATGCTTGAAGACGGCTGACCCCGATGGCCCGCCGACGTTCCCTTTCGCCCGAGGAGCAGGACCTCTGGCGCAGTGTCGCGCGTACGGCACGCGCCATGCACGGCCCGTCGCTGCCGTGCGCCTTGCAGCCGACCGAACCCTCCTCCACACCGGACCCCGCACCACTGGCCCATGCCAAGCCCCGGCTGTCGCCCTTTCATCTGGGCGAACGGACGCGCGTTCCGGAACGTCGGGACATTGCCCCCGCATTGCCCGACGTCCTCGATCAGGCCCCGCTGCGGATGGATGCCGGGACCCACGCGAAGATGACCCGGGGCAAGCTGCAACCCGAGGCGCGAATCGACCTGCACGGGATGACGCTGGCCGAGGCGCATCCCGAACTGATCCGCTTCATCCTGAACGCCCAAAGCCAGGGCTTGCGGCTTGTCCTCGTCATCACTGGCAAGGGCAAGCGGCGCGAGGATACCGGCCCGATCCCGCAGCGCGTCGGTGCCCTGCGCCATCAGGTACCGCATTGGCTGCACCTGCCCCCTCTCGGCCCGGCAGTGCTGCAAGTCTCTGAAGCGCATCTGAAACACGGCGGCGGCGGGGCTTACTACGTCTACCTGCGCCGTCGCTAGGGCCGCGGGCCTGTCCGCCCCTCGCCAATCGCAGCGACAGGTCGCAGCACGATCTCGGTCGCATTCCGCACTGTCAGGACAAGCCCCGGCAAGAGGCCGACACGGGCGCGGGAATCGGCGGTGAAGGAATCGGCGATCCCCACCAGCCCGCCGAACAGCTTCAAAAGCGCCGGGTTCTCGCCCAGGTTCTGGTGGCCCGACCCGGTATTGTAGGCAGCCGTGTCGAGGTAGATCACGTCCAGGTTCGACACCTTCGTGATGCCGTCCAGATTTCCCAGCCGCTCGCCGGTGCCTGAAAGCGTCGCTGACAGGTTCAGGACTTTGTCGCGGGAATTGCCGAAGATCACGAAAGGCTTTGGCAGCTTGCCGATATCCTTCGCCTGCGACCGGAACACATCCAGGTCCAGATCCGGAGAGATCAGGACCACCCCCGTGATCCGGTCCAGCGCCTGTGGCCCGTTTTCCAGCACCATCTGTCGCATAGCCTCCATGGTCAGCGTAGCGCCCATCGAATGCGCCACGATGACAATGTTCTTCGCGCCCGCGGCATTGACCTGATCCAGAAGATCCACGAACCCCGACCGCGCGAACAACACCGAATCGCGGTCATAGACATAGCCCAGCGCCGACCCTCGCGAGGGCCAGGCGTAATGCACCGCCACCCCCGGCACCTCCAGATCGTGATGCATCTGCGCGACCCGGTAGACGCCTTCGGCCATGGTGTTGTTGAACCCGTGCACATAGACCACCGCGTCGGTCTGCCCGCGCAGCTTCATCGCCGCCCGCAGCGCGGTGCCAAAGTCATCCGCCGTGGCGAAGTTGCGCTGGTCCAGCGTCAGGAAGTCGCGCCTGGCATCCGGTTTCCGCGACCTTGGCGGCCAGTTAACCTCGCCCGGCTCGCGGTCTTCGGGAATTGCCACGTCATAGCGCAGGAAACTTGCCGCCTCGGCCCGGTCAAAGCCGAAGCCCCCAACCACATCCGCGTCCCCGGCAGCCCGTGTGGTGCCGACAAAGATTGTCTCGGGCGTGCCTCCGGCCAGACCGGCCGGGGCCTTGGTGAACTCGCCCCGCGCGGCGCAGCCCGACAGCAGAAGAACGACCAGTAGACCCTTGTACACCCGCACCTCCGCTTTGGCCCTGACCCTTGACCCTGTCCCGGGCCAGCGTCAACCCGTCCTGCCTGGTGGACAGCGAACCGCCGCTTCCGTTACATCAGGCAAACCAGGAAGGAGCCCGCCCATGTCCCTGTCCGGCAAGACCGCCCTTGTCACCGGCGGCAACCGCGGCATCGGCCTTGCCACCGTCCGCGCGCTGGCAAAGGCCGGGGCCGAAGTTCACTTCACCGCCCGCAGTGCCGCCAACATCGCTGCCGCCCAGCGCGAGCTTGGCGACATCCGGGCCACCGGCCACCACGCCAACATGACCGACCGCATCGCCATGGCGACGCTGCTGGACCGGGGTTTCGACATCCTGATCAACAATGCCGCCGTAATCGGCCCCATCGGCCGCATCCTCGATGTCTCGGCCGAGGATTGGGCCATCAGCATCGACATCAACCTCAGCGCCGCTTTCCACGCCACCCAGCGCGCGCTGGGGCACATGGTCGCCAGGGGGGGCGGGACCATCGTGAATATCTCCTCGGGTGCCGCGCACCGCCCGCAAGAGGGCTGGTCGGCATATTGCGCGGGGAAAGCTGGTCTTGCGATGCTGACGCGCTCGATCCAGATGGAATACGGCGATCAGGGCATCCGCGTCTTCGGCTTTGCTCCGGGGGTGGTCGACACCGACATGCAGGCGACGATCCGCGCGTCAGGGATCAACCCGGTGTCGAAACTGCCACGCGAAAGCCTGGCCCCGGCAGAAGAACCCGCCCGCGCGATAGCCTGGCTTTGCACCCCTGCCGCCGATCAGATGATCGGGCAGGAACTGGACGTCCGTGCCCCTGATCTGCGCGCTGCCGCAGGCCTGCCGCCCCTGGCCTAGTGCGTCAGCGCCTCGGCGCCCCACAACTCCCGCACCCGCGCGTCACGGCCACAGGACTTGCGATAGAACTTGTAGGCGTTCGACTGCTTCTTCGGCCCGGCACGGGTCAGGATGATGCCGGCGCCCTTGTAGTAGTCTTGGTGATAGTCCTCGGCGATCCAGAATTGCCCGGCGTTCAGGACGGGAGTCACGATCTTCTGCCCAAGGACCTGCTCTGCCTCGGCCACCGCCGCCTCGGCGGCCTTCCGCTGTGCGGTGTCCTGCACGAAGATCGCGGTCCGGTAGGCATCGCCCCGGTCGCAGAACTGCCCGCCCGCGTCCAGCACGTCGACTGACCGCAGAAACTTGGCGATCACCTCGCCGTAGCTGATCACGCCCGGGTCGAAGGTGATTTCCACCGCCTCGTAGTGACCCTCGTGGTTGCGGTAGGTCGGGTTCGCGCTGTCCCCGCCGGTATAGCCCGACACCACCTCGCTGACCCCTTTCACACTCTCGAAATCCGCTTCCACGCACCAGAAGCAGCCCCCGGCGACAATCGCCGTCTCGGCAGTGGCTGACCCTGCCAGCCCCACCACCATCGCCAGAACCATTCTAAGCATCCGAGTCCTCCGTCGTGCTGCATCAACGCTGCGAGGTGGGGCAGGCAGGGTCCAATCACCGATCCGTGCATCACCGCATGGTGAAGTCGCAAAGGCCAACGCCAAACCCCTTGGCCTATCCGGCGCGGCGCAATACCCTGCACGCTCTCACCGGCGGCCAAGTGCCGACACGCCCCTTGCCGACCGAAAGGCCCCGATGCGCCACGCTTTCCTTTGTCTTAGTCTCCTTGCCAGTCCAGCTTTTTCCGAAACGTCGCTGCAGGATGCCATTTCGGGTCTTGACCTCTTTCCCTGCGAACTTAGCAACCTGTCCTGCACCACGCTGACCGTGCCGCTGGACCACCGGGCGAATGATCCCGACAGGACGCTGGAAATCACCTTCGCCCTTTCTTTCGCAGCGCAGGAAAGCAAGGGCATCCTGTTCTACTTCGTCGGCGGTCCCGGTGGCTCGGGTCTCGCGTCGGCGGAAAGCTATCTTGCCGCCTTCGACCCCAGCCTGTCCGAAACGATTGATATCGTTTTCGTCGACCAGCGCGGGACCGGAGCAGTGCACGGCCTGTCCTGCCCGGTGGCGCAGGCCCGGTTCGACACCGCCCCGGCCGCGCTGACAGACGCCGAGGCTGCGATGGCGACAGCCAAGGGCTTTGTCACCGACTGCACCGCCGAACTTGACGCCGATGCCCTTCTGCCCGTGGTTACGACCGATCAGGCGATCCGCGATTCCGAGCTGTTCCGCCAGTTGATCGGGGCCCCAAGGGTCTGGCTTTACGGGGAAAGCTACGGCACCCAATTGGCTCAGGCCTATGCCATGCAGTTTCCCGACGCCGTGCAGGGCGTGATACTGGACGGTGTGGTTGATCTGAACCTGACGGCGGAAGGCTTCTACCGCCGCTACACCCTGGCCGCCGAGGCGCTTCTGGCCGAGACCTTCGACCTGTGTGACGCGCTTCCCGCCTGTGCAGGCGACATGACGGTGGGGGCCGCACAGGCCTATGACGACCTTGCCCGTCGCGTGGCCATGGCGCCGGTTCCGGTGCCCTACCCGCGTGCCGACGGCACGGCCTCGACCCGCCTTCTCACCACCAGCCTGCTGGAGGCCAACGCCTTTTATGCCCTCTATTCCCCCGAGGGCCGGGCCGAGTTTCTGCGCACCCTTGCCGCCGCCCGTCACGAAAACCTCGTGCCGATGCTGCAACTGGGCTACGTCAACATGTATATCGATCCTGAAACCGAAAACGGGATCGAGGAGCCGGGTTGGTTTGGTGCTGCCTATTACGCGGTCACCTGCACCGATTACGACAGCGGCACCGGGACACCGGACGAACGTGCCCGCCGCATCATGGACGAGGCCCGCGCCCTTGCCCCCGAGGCCCCGCGTCTTTTGCGCGCCTACTACATGGAGAGGTTGGCCTGTGCCTATTGGCCGCACCAGGGGCCGGGCATCCGTCCCGCACCCTATGCCGGGGGCGATTGGCCGACGCTGGTCTTGAACGGCGACCGCGATCCGATCACGCCGATCTCGATGGCATGGTCGGTGCTGGACAGTGCCCGCAACGCCTATGGCGTGTTCATGCAGGGCGGGCCGCATGTGATCTGGGGCCGGGGCTTTGCCTGCCCCGACACCATCGTGCAGGCATTGCTTTATGACGGCACGCTGCCCGCAGCGCATGAACAGATCTGCGAACAGGCCCCGATGGCGGATTACACGCCCCTGACCCTGACCGACCCTGCGCAGATGGCTGATGCCTTCACCGTCGCCCGCGCTGTCGAAACCGAACTTGACGCCCTGATCCCGCTTGCGGGCTGGGATGGCAGTCATCCCGCGACGTTCGGCTGCCCCTTTGGCGGCACGCTTGCGGCCGAGGCGACCGACCAGGGCACCGACTACCGCTTTGCCACCTGCCGCTTCTGGCCTGACCTTGTTCTGGACGGTAGCGGAACCGACACGATGCTGGACGATAGCGTCGATGCCCTGACCCTGGACCTTGCCATCTCAGGGGCACAGGTCGGTGAAGTCAGCTATCGTCACAGCCGCGTCGACGAGGCCCGCAGTCTTTCGGGCACCTGGAACGGCCTGCCCGCCACCCTGCCGCGCAACGCGCCCTAGTCCGCCGCCACCCCCGAGGCGCTGCGGTAATGCGCTACCGCAGCCTCGATCAGCGCGGAGAGCCGGTGGAAGGGCGGGGCCGCCCCCTTTTGCCGCGCCAGCGCCGCTGCAAGGTCCGGCAGCCGCCCGCAACGGTCCGCTGTGTCGATCAGCGACGAGATCAGCGTCGGACTGAACGGCGCTTCGGCGAATGCGTCGGGGCCCAGCTCCTTTGGCCACCACGGCACGAACCGCGCGGCCTGACCGACAGCGTCCTGCACCATGTCCGGGCGCAGATCGGGGCTGCCCAGTAGCACCCGGAAGGTCCCGTGAAACTCGGGCAGGCGACCGGGGACCGTTCCCGGCAGTTTCGCAAGCAACGGCAGCTTGTCCGCCAGTGGCACCTCGTCCCGGTATAGCGCTGCATCCGCGCGATTGTGGTCGCTGATCGAAACCGGCGCGGCCGCTGTAAGGATCGCCTTGAAAAGATCGGCAATCGCCCCGTCCGCGTGCAGGGTCATGCTGGCCGACACGAACACCAGCACTTCCGGCGCCAGATAGGCCAGTGCGATGCCCTTCACGCCAGCGTCGTCCTGCAACGGCCCGACAAGCCGCAGCGCGCGCCAGGCATAGGGGCTGTGCGAGGTTTTCGCCATCGCGCGCACGGCCATCGCGACCGGCTCGCCCAGACGAGGCAGTGCCTCCTCGTCCGCCATGGACAGGACCAGGATCGCTGCCAGTTTGGCAGGCCATAGCTGGGGCGACTGCTGCAGCGCGTTGGCATAGCTACCAACAAGCGCCTCGCACCGTGCCGGATCGGACAGCCAGTCCTGCACCGCCCCGTGCAGGGCGGCCCGTGCGTCGGGCCCGGCGTCCGGTGACAGACAGGCAGTCGCTGCCTGCAACGCGGCAAGCGAAAGACCCTGCAGATCGTCGGAGGTCATCTCGGCAAAGTCATCCCCCGGCGTTGAAGCATTGCAAAGTGAATCCAGAAGCAGCCGCGCCAACCGAGGGGCCACGGTCACTGCGGTGGTGATGTCCAGCGCCGCGAAAGAGGCCGTGACCAGGTCCGGCGACATCGGCTTGCTTGCGTCAAGCATCGCCCAGTTCGTCTCCTCGACCACCGCGCTTTCCATGCCTTCGGACAGCTGGAACTTCCTCCGCCGGTCGCGGGCGCGTTTCTGGACGTCTGCACCCTTCAGGCCTTGCACCGCCGCGTGGCTGACCACCTTGCCCTCGGCATCGCGAATCCGATCGCGGGCAAAGGCCAGATCGCCCATCGCCGACCCGAGATGATCGGCCAACGCGCGCAGGGTCGCGGGGTCGCTGGTCAGCGTGTCCGGATCGCCCAGCGCGCGGTAATAGATCGCCTCCAGCCCGGCCGTCGCATCGCCTTCGCCCGCACGGGCCGCATACCAGTTCGCCGCCGCCTCGACCACCGCCCGTGCCTTCGCGTCCTTCAACACTTGCGGCAGCATCCGGCGGCGCAAGGCCGGGACATGCTCGACCACCAGCGCCCCGCCCGCGTCTTTGCTGACCAGCCACGCCATCGCCGCCAGATCCTTGAACAGCGCCTCTGCATCGGCCGGGGTCAGCGTCTCGGGCAAGCCGCAGGGGCCGGCGAGAACTTCGAGGATCAGCCGGGGTGTCACCTGCCGCAACACAAGTCCGGGACTAGCCAACGCCTGCAACTCCGGTTTCGGCAACCGGTTCAGGATGCGCGAAAAAAGGAAGGTCTGGCGCATCTCGCCATCCAGCTTCTCGCGCACTTCGGACCCTTCGTCCTCTGCCAAGGCGGCGAGGTCCCGATGCAGCGCCGGCCCGGTTTTCTTGATCGACGCGGCAAAACGCGCCAGCATCATCAACGTCAGCGGGTCCGATCCGAAGGTCGCGACCAGCTTTGGCACCATATCTTCGGCCTTCACCCCCGTAGTCTTGAACCGGTCGCGCAACAGCGCCCGCCCGGCCTGAACCCCAAGATCGTCCAGCCGGATCGACCCCAGAACGGCCAGCCCCGGCAGGGGTTCTTTCGCCAGATTGTCCGCTTCGCGACCGGACAGGATGACCCGGGGGATCAGACGATGGGCACCAACGAGACCGATCCAGTCCGCGATCAGCCGAACCCGGCCATCACCAAGGGCCACCGCTTCCTCGAAGGTGTCGAAGATCAGGATCAGGCTGATCGGCTCGCCCTTGTCGTCTTCCATCAGGATCGCGTTGAGGTCCGCCAGACTGGAAACGACCGCGCTGGCCTCGCGGCTGGGGTCGCTGCCTTCGGTCATCAGGGCGATTGCCCCCCGCAGGGTGTTGCGCAGCGCCGAGAGCCGGGTATCCAACTCTGGCTTCGCTTCGCCGATCTGGCGCAAAAGCTCTTGCGTCAGAGCGACCCGATGCCCGCCGCGCAGGGCCGGTTCATCAAGATCGAAGGTTATCTGCAGGATGGATCGGTCCTTGGCCAGCCGCCGCCGCAAAGCCTCGAGCAGGGTCGATTTCCCGCTGCCGCCAAGGCCTGACAGGATCACTGTCGGTGGGAAACCCGCAGCAGGTGGCGGCTGATCCGTCGTTTCGGTGAAGGGGGGCCTTTCGACCGCACCCGTCAGGGCAAAGGCCAGAAACGCCTTCAGCTCGCGCTGTCGGCCATGAAGCTTGCGGGGCAGGATCTGCAGACTTTCCGCCGCCTTGTCGGCCTGCACCGTGACGCGCCGCAGGCGGCGGTCGATATCAGGTGCTGCGGCCCATCCCTCCAGCTCGACCCCGGCGCTGCGCAACATGTCGACCGCCTGCAACAGCTGCAGAAGCTTTGGCAGGTCTTCGCCCTTGGGCGGGGACCGGCGCAAGCGGGCAACCACCGGCGGCGCTCCACCACCGCTCAGCACCTGGCGCAGCGCCTCGGCCAGCGCATCGTCCGGGCTGGCAGGCAGGGCCTGCAACAGTGCCACGCATGCCTTCGTCCCTGGCAATCGCGCCAGACCTTCGCGCCGGGCGTCGGGGGTCAGCGTCCAAAGCCAGCGGTCCCCGACCTGCACTTCGGTCGCGACCGTCGCCAATGCGCGCAGCCGAGAGGCCCCATCGTCGGTGGCACCGTCCAACAGGTCGCGCGGATCAAACGCGCCCAGAAGTGCGGCTCGGGTCAGATCGTCGACTTCTGTCACTTCCATGCTTCCACCGCCTTCATGTAGACGCCCGAAAGCAACCCGGCCATCAATGCCAGCCGCGAGCTTTTCTTGGCCTTGGCGTTCAGGACTCCGGTTGCGCCGATGATCAGTGCCGAATGTCGCCGGGCCTCACCGACAGAGGGCACCAACCCTGCCGCCACCATCAGACCGGACAGGCACTTTTCGACGTCTTCGGGCTTCAGGTTGTTCGGGTCTTCAAGCTTCTCGGTAAAGGTCCACTTCGGATCAACGCCCGTCAGGACTTCGGGCAGCCCGATCAGGATGACGCGCATGACCTTCAGGAGCGAAAGATCGCTGTAGATCTTGTCCAGAAGTGACCGTGCGCCGATCCGTGGCAAGGCCACAGCATCCAGCTGATCAATGACCAGCCACAGCGTATAGGGCTGCACCGGACTGGCGCTGGCGATCCCCATCAGCATGGCCTTCATCGTGGCGTAGACGTCGGCCACTGTCGCCGGACCGGTTGTCAGTGACGCAAGGGGCTTGAAGCCCGCTTCGATCTCGACAGGGTCGTTGCCTGCCTCTTTCAGGATCAACCGGGCCAGATCAACCGCTTCCGCTGTCAGATCGCTTGCCGAAATAGAGATGATCCTGAAGCTGTCGAACGGAAAAAGCTCGCGCAGAAGCACAGTGGTAAAGCTTTTGCCGCTTTGCTTCTCTCCCTTGACGATCAGGATCGGAGGTTCCTTGCCCGCCGCCATCCGGCGCAGGAACTCTTGCGTGGCTTCGCGCCCGACCACACCGCCAGAGCCGTCCGAAAGGCGCAGGATGCGGTCATACTGCAGATCGGGTTTGCCAAGGTCGGGCCGGGCAGCATGGATCGCCGACAAAAGGATTGCCCGGTTGTAGTCGAGCTTTGGCTTTCCCTTGTCATCGACCTCGGTCGGGTGCGACACCGCCGCGTGGTGCAGGGCGATCGGTCTGAGCTTGTGATCCAGGCAGAGGCCGCCCGATGACCCGCTGGCAGTCCAGACCTGATGGCGCAGGAAATGCGGGTTGTCGTCCAGCACGGTGTCGCGCGCGACACCGGCCCGCTGCGCCACCCCTGCCGGATGCTGGAAGACGAAGAACGCATCGGTCTTGTGATTCAGCGCTCCCGTCTGCGAAAGGTCGTACCACCCGCGCTCACGTCCTGGCGCGCCCAGCAGGCGCATCGCGCAGTAGTCAAGAAAAGTGCCATCCGGGCTGACCGCCTGCGGCAAGGGATCGGACATGTCCTTGACCAGCGGGCTGAAGCCGACCAGCCAGTCCGCCGCAACAAGGCACGTCCGGCCCTGGTTGTCGGTCAGGGTCTCGAAACTGACGGAAATCTGCCCTGCCGACCCGTCAAGCGCCTTGCCCGTCGCGGGATCAATCAGGTCCGACATCACATGCCAGTTGGTCAGCACCGTTTGCGGTCCGATCAGGAACCCCGTGCCCTGCTTGCCCCCTGCCCGGATCAGGCACAGCCGCCGCGCCGCAAGGCTGAAGGCGCTGAGAAGGTCCGCAACCTCAAGAACCCCGATCATCGCTGCGGTGAAGGCCTGGGGGTCCAACTGCGTACCGTCGCCGTTCTGCGGCAAGAGGGTGACGGGGTTGCTTTCGGCCGCGTCCCGGGCCAGGGCGGCAGGGTCGATCATTCCCAGCGCGGCAAGCTCGGAAAGGAAGGCACCGTGCCAGGGCGGGTCGGCCTTGGAGGCAGCCATCAACGCCTCGGTGAAAGCCTTGACGGGGTCGTCCACCCCCAGCGCCACCGTCTTGAAATCCGGCAGGTCCTTGCCCGCCCGCGCCACGATCTCGTTGTAGACCGCAGCCACCGCAAGGCGGCTGCCCCTGATCCCCTCCGCCAAGCTGGTCGCCTGCCCTGGGTTCAGCGCCTCCCCGGTCATGGGAACAGCGCCGCGAAGCCTGGGCTTGCCGCCCGCACCGATGCCAGGTCATGCGCGTGGTTCGCCCGCAGCCAGTCGCCCGCGAAGTGCAGGCCCACGGCCGCAAGATCCCCGCTTAACGCGCCAACGACCGATCCCGAGTTGCCGCCCAGTGTCGTTGCGTCGTGATCAAAGACCCAGGCCTGCGCCACCGCCGTCGCCAGTCCCGGGCTGAAATACTTGCGCCGGTAGTTCAGCCCGAAGATCTCGCGCAGCCTTTCGATCACGTCATGCCGCAACGCGCCCCTTTCGTCCTGGGGGATCGCGTTCGGCGGAGCGGGGAAGCCCACCACGAACAGGTTTGCGTCCTGCCCGCGCCAGCCCGCATCCCGGTTCAGCCGGAACGGCTTTGGCAGCGCCATGCCCGCGCTGTTGACCGTCTCGACCCGCAGCACAGCCATGTCCAGCTTGGAAAAGCTGATCGGCAGCCGGTAGATCTGTTGCGGTCCGGCGAAGACCACCTCCTTCACCGCGAATTTCTGTGCCGGATCGTTGCCCGACGGCGAGAAGTCCACCGTCGTCGTCCGCACTATCTGCCAGCGCTTCGGCTTTTCGGCGCGTGGCAGCGGGCTTGCGAGTTCCTCCAGCACATGCCGGTTGGTCATCACCAGCCCCGGCCCGACGACGAAGGCCGTGCCGAGATGGATGCCATCCCCATCAACCCGCCCCACTGCCTGCAACGGCCCTGCCTCCAGGCCCGGGCGCGCCAGTTCGATCAGGTCGGCAAAGCCGCCGGGCTCAAGGTCCGTGGTGTCAAGGCTCTGAACCGTGCGCCCGTCCGGCGTCGTCCGCAGGTTCACCTCCAGCGATGGCCGGTCGGTCAGCGACACCAGTGCCTCCAACTGCACCATCGCGGTCTCCCCCAGCCGCGCCGAGGTGCCTTGAGCGTGCAGCGTCGCCAGATCCCGGTCCAGCCGATCCATGTCGATGGTCTGCGTGCTCTTTTCCAGCCGCCGCATCAGGGGCTTCAACGCCTCTTTCCGTCCCGCCTTGTCCAGCCGCGCCTGCCCTTCCTTCGGATCGACACGCGAAGCGGCTTCGGGTGAAATCCCCGGCGTCGCCCGGGCCCCCAGTCCCGACAGCACCCGGGCCACCCGCCCCTCGTCCACCGGCGA
>WOUW01000018.1:32126-53615 GCA_009773055.1 Paracoccaceae bacterium | reverse complement strand
CTCCCCGCTACGGCTCCCGCACTGGCACAAGGGGCCATGTCGGGCAACGCCGCCCCGCCCCCCTCGGCCTCGACCGCCAGCATCTCGAACAGAAGCGCCCGTTCGGGCGACGTGAAGCCGAACCGCGCCTGATGAGCCACCGCGAAGGCCTCGGCCATCGCAGTCGGGTCGTCAAAGGGCACGGCGAGGGCCTGATGCTGACCGGCATAGCGCAGATGCGCGGCCCGGGTCACAACAGGATCTGGCACGCCCTGATCCTGCAACGCGCGGACCGCTTCGGCCACCAAAGCTTCGATCCGCTCACGGGCATCGCTCGCCGCCGACAGGGGCGCGTCGAATTGTGCTTCCCGTAACACCCGCAACTGCGCCAGCCCCATCCCGAATGCCGACAGCACCCCGGCCTGTGGGTGAATGAAAACACATTTCATGCCAAGCGCATCCGCCACCCCGCAGGCATGCTGCCCGCCCGCGCCGCCAAAGCACTGCAACGCATATCTCGTCACGTCATGCCCGCGCTGCACCGAGATTTTCTTGATCGCGTTCGCCATGTTGTCGATGGCAATGCGCAGGAAGCCCTCGGCGATCACTTCGGGTGGATCAAGCCGCCCGGTGACACCCGCAACCTCTGCCGCCAACGTTGCAAATCTTGCGCGCACTATCTCGGCGTCCAGTGGCTGATCCCCATCCGGGCCGAACACCGCTGGGAAATGCGCGGGTGACAACCGCCCCAACATGACGTTGCAATCGGTGATCGTCAGCGGCCCGCCGCGTCGGTAGCTTGCCGGTCCCGGATTTGCCCCCGCGCTTTCCGGGCCAACCTGATAGCGGCCATCGCGGAACGAACAGATCGACCCGCCGCCCGCCGCAACGGTGTGAATGTCCATCATCGGCGCCCGCATCCGGACGCCCGCCACTTCCGTCTCGAACGACCGTTCATATTGCCCGGCATAGTGGCTGACATCGGTCGAAGTGCCCCCCATGTCAAAGCCGATCAGCCGGTCAAAGCCCGCTGCCTCGCCGGTCCGCACCATACCGACGATCCCCCCGGCCGGCCCCGACAGGATCGCATCCTTGCCCTGGAACCGTCCCGCCTCGGTCAGCCCGCCGTTCGACTGCATGAACAAAAGCCGCCCCGTCGCCCGCCCCAGGTCCAGCGCCCCTTCCACCTGCGCCACATAGCGCCGCAGGATCGGCGACAGGTAGGCATCGACCACCGTCGTATCCCCCCGCGCGACCAATTTTGCCAGCCTAGAGACTTGATGGGACAAGGAAATCTGATTGAATCCAGCCTGTCGCGCCAGATCGCCGACCATGGTTTCATGCCTGGGGTTCACATGGCCGTGGATCAAGGCCACCGCGATGGCATCAATTCCGGCCGCCCGTGCGCGGGTCAGTGCCGCCACGACGGCCGCTGTGTCCAGCGGCCGGACTTCAGCGCCCTCGGCATCCAGTCTGCCAGGGATTTCGAACACCTGTTCATAAAGAAGATCAGGCCGCCGAATGTTCAGGTCGAACAGCGCTGGCCGCGCCTGGGTGCCGATGCGAAGAAGGTCCGCAAAGCCCTCTGTTATCAACAGCGCAACCCGTTCGCCCTTGCGCTCCAGAAGCGCGTTGGTGGCAACTGTGGTGCCCATCTTCACGGCGGAAATCGCCGCGTCCGGGATCGGCTCACCCGCACGCAGACCAAGGCAATCGCGGATGCCCTGCACGGCGGCGTCGGGATAGCGTTCGGGGTTCTCGGACAAAAGCTTCGCCGTTACTAGACGCCCGTCGGGCGACCGGCCCACCACATCGGTGAAGGTGCCCCCCCGGTCGATCCAGAATTCCCAAGCCATCCGCGCCTCCGTTCCCCCGCCTTTGGTGGCGCTTTGCCGCGGGGGATGCAACAGGCGACCAACCGTTGCCGCGATCAGCTGATCACCACGCCCCAGCCATCGACAAGCTTTCGCCGAGGTTTCCCTCGCTCGTCCGTCACGGAGCGAGCTTCGTCAAAAGCTCCTCGACCTTCGGCCCCAGCCCCTCGACGATCAGCTTAACGCCCTCCGGGTTCGGGTGGATCCCGTCCGCCTGCATGAAAGCCGCCATCGACGCTGGATCGGCAGGGTCAGCGCCCGCTGCGCGCATTCCGCCGAAGAAGTCCTCGGCCAGGACCGTGCCGTAGACCTGTGCCAGCTCGCCGTACATCCCGTCGAAGGCCGCCTTGTACTCCGGCCCGAAGTTGGCGGTGGATTTCAGCCCCACCAGCAGAACCGGCATCTTTCGGGTAGCGGCTTCTTTCAGGATGCCTTCAAGGTTCGCCTTCGCCGCGCCAGGATCAATCCCGCGCAAAAGGTCGTTCCCGCCCAGCGTCACGATCAGCGCATCGGCCTCTGGCCCCAGCGCCCAGCCGATCCGCGCCAGCCCCCCCGCGGTGGTATCACCCGAGACACCCGCGTTCTGCAGCACCACGTCGTGCCCCTTGGCCTTCAGCCAACCCTCCAGTTGCGGCACCAGACCTTGCGATTGATCGGCCAGACCATAGCCCGCCGTCAGACTGTCACCCAAAGCCACCACGGTCACCGGTTCGGCTGCCGCGGCACCCGCCAAAAGTAACAGACCCGTGAGCCCATTGCGGACCCCATGGATCGCGCCATATCCCTTTGACAGTGAAGCCCCAAGGAACCCCTGCATGACTGATGAAATCCGCGCGCTCACCGATGCGCGCCTGACCCTTGCAGGCAATGCCGGTCCGGTCGAGATCCTGAAGGGCATCACCCTGACCATCCATCGGGGCGAAACGGTCGGGCTCGTCGGTCCATCGGGGTCGGGCAAGTCGTCGCTCCTCATGCTTCTCGGCGGGTTAGAGCGTGCCACCGGCGGCAAGGTTCTGGCACTGGGGCAGGACCTGACCACGATGAACGAAGACGCGCTCGCCCGCTTCCGTCGGGGGAATATGGGGGTTGTGTTCCAATCCTTCCACCTCATTCCGACGATGACCGCCCTGGAGAACGTGGCGTTACCGCTGGAACTGGCTGGGGCGGCCGATGCCTTTGCACGCGCCGAGGCGGAACTGACCGCCGTGGGCTTGGGCGCACGGATGCACCACTATCCAAGCCAGATGTCAGGGGGCGAACAGCAGCGTGTGGCCCTCGCGCGCGCCGCCGTCCCGCGCCCGGCGATCCTTCTGGCCGACGAGCCCACCGGTAACCTCGACGGCGTCAACGGTCAGGCGATCATGGACCTCCTCTTCGGTCTCCGCGACCGCCACGGGGCAACGCTGGTGCTTGTGACCCACGCCCCCGAACTGGCCGCCCGCTGCGACCGGGTGATCCGGTTGGCCGACGGCCTTCTTGCCCCCGAAGTGCTCGCCAAGGCCGCGGAATGAGTCTTTCCCTCACCATCGCCCGCCGTGAGCTGCGTGGTGGCCTGCGCGGCTTTCGCGTCTTTCTCGCCTGCCTTGCCCTAGGTGTGGCCGCCATCGCCGCTGTCGGCACCTTGCGGACCGGCATCCAGCAGGGTCTGACCGATCAGGGCGCAGTGATCCTTGGCGGCGATGCCGAGATGCGCTTTACCTATCGCACCGCCGACGCCGACGAACGTGCCTACATGGACCGGATCGCCACCGGGGTGTCCGAGGTCTACGACTTCCGCTCCATGGCGCTGGTCGCGGACGATCAGGCCCTGACACAGGTGAAGGCGGTCGACACTGCCTGGCCCTTGACCGGCACGGCACAGCTTGATCCGCCGATCCCCGTCGCCGACGCGCTTGCCGACACGGGCGGCCTGCCCGGCGCCATTATGGACCCGGTGCTGATCGAGCGTCTCTCCCTTGCCATCGGCGACACCTTCCGCCTTGGCACGCAAGAGTTTCGCCTTACCGCCGCCCTGACCCGCGAACCCGACTCTGCGTCCACCGGCTTTACCCTTGGGCCCCGTACGGTCGTCCGCTCCGACGCGCTGGCCAACTCCGGCCTCCTTGCCTCGGGCTCGATGTATGAGACTCGCTACCGGCTGCTCCTGTCGCCCGAGGCCGACCTGCAGACCCTCGAAGACCAGTCCGAGGCCACGTTCCGCGACAAGGGCATGCGCTGGTCCGACAGCCGCAACGCAGCCCCCGGGATCGAGGCGTTCGTGGACCGCATCGGCAGCTTCCTCGTCCTTGTCGGCCTTGCTGGCCTTGCGGTAGGCGGCGTTGGTATCTCGGCTGCGATCCGCAGCTATCTCGACAGCAAGGTCGAGACCATCGCCACGCTCAAGACCCTTGGTGCCGAAGGCGGGCTGATCTTCCGGACCTACTTCTGGCAAACCTCGCTTCTTTCGGGCCTCGGCATCCTGATCGGTCTCGCCCTCGGTGCCATCGTCCCCCTCCTCGCCGCACCGCTGATCGAGGCCTCGCTCCCCTTCCCCGCCGAAATCCGCCTCTCCCCCGGCGCACTGGTCGAGGCCGCCTTTTACGGCACCCTCTCGGCCCTGATCTTCACCCTTCTCCCCCTCGCCCGGACCGAACGCATCCGCCCCGCCGCGCTGTACCGTGGCGGCTCTGGCACCCGAGCGTGGCCGAGGAAGCGCTACCTCACCGCCCTCGTCCTTCTCTCCGGCACCCTGATCGGCAGCGCCACCTGGCTCTCCGGCATCCCCGAGCTTGCCCTCGGCGCGGCGGGCGGCGTTCTTGGTGCCCTGATCATCCTCGCCCTTGCCGCCCTTGGCTTGCGCAAGGCCGCCCGCCGCCTTGCCCGCACGACCCTCGCCCGAGGCCGCCCCGCCACCCGCGCTGCCCTTGCGGCCATCGGCGCTCCCCGGTCCGACGCCACCTCCGTCGTCCTCTCCCTCGGCCTTGGCCTCTCCGTCCTCGCCGCCGTGGGCCAGATCGACTGGAACCTCCGCCAGGCCATCGCCACCGACCTGCCGACCCGCGCACCCGCCTTCTTCTTCGTCGACATCCAGCCCGACCAGATCGACCCCTTCCTTGCGCTGATCAAAGCCAACCCCACCGTGACCGACCTGGAAACCGCCCCGATGCTGCGCGGCGTGATCACCCAGATCAACGGCAAGCCCGCCCGCGAGGTTGCTGGCGACCACTGGGTCGTGCGCGGCGACCGGGGCATCACCTATGCCGCCACGCCGGGTGCGAAGACCCGAATTACCGCCGGCACCTTCTGGCCCGAAGACTACGCAGGCGACCCGCAGATCAGCTTCGCCACCGAAGAAGCCGAGGAGATCGGCCTGAAGCTCGGTGACACGATGACCGTCAACATCCTTGGCCGCGACCTGACTGCAACCATCACCTCGTTCCGCGAGGTCGACTTTTCCAACGCCGGGATGGGCTTCGTGATGACCCTGAACCCTGCCGCGTTGGCGGGTGCGCCCCACACGTTCATCGCCACCGTCTACGCCCCACCCGAGGCCGAAGCCGCGATCCTGAAAGAGGTCACGAAGACCTGGCCCAACATCACCGCGATCCGCATCCGCGAGGCCGTGGACCGCGTGGCCGAGGCGCTGTCCGCCATCGCCACCGCAACCGCATGGGCTGCAGCCGGAACCCTCATCACTGGTTTCGTCGTCCTGATCGGCGCGGCAGCCGCTGGCGAACGCGCGCGGATTTACGAATCCGCGATCCTCAAGACGCTTGGGGCCACGCGGGGCAAGATCCTCTCCAGTTTCGCCCTGCGGTCCGCGCTTATGGGGGCTGCCGCGGGGATTGTCGCGGTCGTCGCCGGGGGCCTTTCAGGCTGGGCGGTGATGACTTTCGTCATGGACAGCAGCTACCGGTTCGAGCCGGTGTCAGCCATCGGCATCGTCCTCGGCGGGGTCCTCGCCACCCTCCTCGCCGGTCTCTTCTTCGCGCTGAAGCCGCTCAACGCCCGCCCTGCCGGAACCCTCCGCGCGCAGGACTAGAAGGGGGGCAGCGTCAGGGCGTGACGGGCACCGGCTCCAGCCCCATGCCCTCGACCGCAGCTTGGCGAAACAGCGGGAACCCCGTATGACGCTCGGTCCGGGCGCTGACCATCTGGAACGACCCGAAGAACCTCTCGGTGCCGTATTCTGCCAACTCCACCCCGACCCAATCCGTGACGATCCGCTCGTAGCTGTCCACCAACACCCGGCTTTCCGGGTTCAGCCCCGACACACAGACCAGCCCCGTCGACCGACAGTCCAGCACCGTAAGCCGCAGGTCCGGCCGCCAGTGCTGCAGGATCGGGATCAGCTTCCAGACATCACCGGTCCAGGACCCCTTCGGCAACCGCGCCAGGTCCCGCGTCGTCATGCCCGCCCCGTAAGGCACGCAGTCATGCAGCATGATCACGCCCTTCGGGTCCATCGCGGCCTCGGTATTCATGAAGTCGCGCAAGAGAAACTCAAACAGATGCATCCCGTCCAGGAACGCAAGGCCAAGGCGGATGCCGTTCCGCGCCAGAAATCCGCTGGCAAAGAAATCGTCACTTGTCGCCTGGAACACATGCAGCGCGGGCTTCTTGCCGATGATGTTGATATCGGCCCGGAAGAACGGATCGACCGCGATGGTCTTTGACCGGACCGGGGCAAAGCTTTCCCCCGACCGGCAACCGACCTCCAGATACCAGTCGAAGAGGCAAGCCTCATGGAGCATCCGCAGGAAGCGGTAGTAGGGCATGCCAGACGGTTTCAAGTACATGAGGCGGCTCGCGATAGATCGCGCGCACCATGCCGGTGCCCGGGCCGTCGTGCAACCCGCCGAAAACGCTGCGGGCCCGCCGGTCAGGGCGGGCCCGAAAGGATCAATGCGCCGGGCGGATGAAGGTCCCGTTGCGCAGTTCCGCAAATGCCTGCCGCAGCTCGGCCTCGCTGTTCATCACGATCGGCCCGGCCCAGGCCACCGGCTCCTCGATCGGCGCACCGCTGATCAGCAGGAACCGCACACCCTCCGGCCCGGCGGTCACCGTCACCTCGTCACCCGCACCAAAGCGGACCAGCGTCCGGTTGCCCGAAAGGTCGCGGATGTTGACCTCCTGCCCCTTCACTTCCTTCTCCAGAAGCACACCCTCGGGGTGCGCTGCATCGCGGAAGTTGCCCGCGCCCTCGAAGACATAGGCAAAGGCCCGACGCCGGGTGTCGACCTTGAAAGTCTTGCGCTTGCCCGCAGGCACATAGACGTCCAGATATTGCGGATCGGCCGCGATGCCATCCACGGGGCTTTTGACCCCGCGATAGTCGCCGATCACCACGCGAATGCTGGTGCCGTCATCCTCATGCCGCTCGGGCAGGGCGCTGGCCTCCATGTCCTGATAGCGCGGCGCGGTCATCTTCAACGCGCGCGGCAGGTTGCCCCATAGCTGGAAGCCATGCATCCGCCCCTTGTCGTCGCCCTTCGGCATCTCCTGGTGCAGGATGCCCCGCCCCGCCGTCATCAGCTGCAACGACCCTGGCCCAAGGATACCCCGGTTGCCCAGACTGTCGCCATGCTCCACGGTCCCGGCAAGGACATAGGTGATCGTCTCGATCCCCCGGTGCGGGTGCCAGGGAAACCCAGCCGAGTAATCCCGGGGATGATCGCCCCGGAAGTCGTCAAACAGCAGGAACGGGTCTGCCTCGGTCGGGTCCTGGAACCCGAAAGCGCGGTGCAGATGAACGCCCGCGCCCTCGATATGAGGGGAAGCGCGGCGGGTCTCGATGACGGGACGGATGGACATGGGTGCCTCCTTGAATTGCCTTGCGCTGAAAATGGGGCGGTCCGGCCCGCGCGCCAAGGCGCAAATGTGGGGTGCTTCTGTGCAGGGATGCACCAACACTCGGAACACAGGGCAGCGCCCGACCGCCGGGTGGGCGCTGCAACCGAAGTTCTACGCACTTTATGGTTCAACCCCTCCCACCGCAGTTCTGCAGGCTGACGTCGCAAAGCGCCCGCCCGAGGGGGCGGTCGGGCGCTGCCCGGCGGCGCAAGAGCGCCTTGATTCCGGGCACAGGAAAGCGCCAGACTATACTCGTGCAGGAATAGTTTTTGGATACAGGCGTGAAAACAATTTGCCTGAGGGTGGTCTCAAGCCAGGGGATTGAAGCGTCAATCACGTGCGACGGAAGCCACGGCGGCTCTGGAGACTACTATTCTGTTGTCTCGGTCAGAGATTACATCAGCGAGTAGAAGATTTATGGCATTGACCCGATCCAGTCGTTCACACTCGGCTGGGCACTGATCGAAGATCTGATGACAGATCGGAGGATCGCGGGCGAAGCACCCGAGCGTGCCGTCGGAGAGTCATGGCGGATTGAGAGCTTTTCCACCTGAATTGATTGCTGACAGCAATCCTTACCAAACCCCTAACGCCCACAGCCAACCCCTGGATTTCCCTCACCCCAAAAACCTGCCCACACGTGGGCACTCACCCCGTCAGATGCCGCAGCCCCTGGGTCACGTCGGTCCGGACCGCCAGCCGCAACCCCGGCTCGTCCCCCGCCTTCAGCGCCGCCAGGATCACCCGGTGGTGCATCGGAGGCTCCCTCCGCTTCACCCGCGCATAGACCGCCCGCATCGTCGGCCCCAGCTGCAGCCAGACCGTCTCGCACATCGCCAGCATCGCCGGGGTCTGGGCCCGCAGATAGAGGGTCCGGTGGAACTCCAGGTTGGTGCGGACATAGGTGACCGCATCCCCCCGGACCGCCGCCTCGCCATTCACCGCGTTGATCGCCGTCAGGCGTTCGATCAGGGCGAAATGGGCCCTCGGCAGCGCCCGCGCCGCCATCTCCGGCTCCAGAAGCGCCCGGATCGCCGCCAGTTCCTCGATCCGCTCCGGGGTCAATTCCGGCGTCGATATCCGCCCCGAGGACGACAGCGTCAGCGCCCCCTCGGCCACCAGCCGCCGCACCGCCTCACGCGCCGGGGTCATCGAGACCCCGTAGGTCTTGCCCAACCCCCGCAGCGTCAGCGGCTGGCCCGGGTCCATCTCGCCATGCATCACCTGCTGGCGCAGCGACCGGTACAACCGTTCATGCGCGGACGCGTTGGGGTCGGGGGGGCGGGGGGTCAACATGGGGGAAGGGAACACCCCGCGGCCCGCACGGTCAATCCTGAAACCGCAGCCGGTGCAGGGTCTGCCCGTGGTCATGCAGCCAGCCGCGCTGCACCTGCCAGCCGGGATAGATCCGGTTCACCACGGCCCAGTAGGACGGCGAGTGGTTCAATTCCACCAGATGCGCGACCTCATGGGCCGCGACGTAGTCAAGGACCGTGGGCGGCGCCATGATCAGCCGCCAGGAATACATCAGCCTGCCGTCGGGCGAACAGGACCCCCAGCGCGAGCGGGTGTCGCGCAGGGCCAGGGTCGTGAAGCCGCGGCCCACCAGGCCAGCGTAATGGGTCGAGGCGCGGGCCAGCCGGTCCCGGGCCAGAACCTTGAGCCATGCCGCGACCCGGGGCCCGGCCGATGCGGGATCGCCCGGGATCAGCAGCCGGTCACCGTCCAGCCTGATGCCGCGCCCGGTGCCGGGGGCAAGAAGAAGCTCGCGCCCCTCGACCGGGATCACCGATCCCAGGCCCACCGACCGCCGCGCCGACTCTGGCATCGCCTGCAGGGTCTCGCGCAGCCAGCCCTCGTGACCCCGCAGGAAGGCCATCGCCTCGCCTTCCCGCGCCCGGACCGGCATCGACAACGTGACCTTGCCATCCAGCCGCGACACCCGCAGCGAGAACCGCCGGGCGCTAGCGACCCGTTTCAGATGCACCTCGACGGGAGGAGAGCCGGGCAGGACCGCCATGGAAACCCCTTGAAACCTTGGATGACCATAGCCAGCTGACGCGGGACAGAAAAGCCTTTGACACTCGCCTGTGCCTGTGGCAAGCGGCAGTTTTCCTGCTGTGCAGAACTTAAAGGGATCACCATGCCCAAAGCAGAATGGGGCACGAAGCGGATTTGCCCGACCACCGGCAAGCGCTTCTATGACCTGAACAAAAGCCCGATCGTCAGCCCCTACACGGGTGAGGTCGTGGACATCGAATCCGTCCGCCGCAAAATGGCCGCATCGGTCATTTCGCGCGCCGTGCCGGAAAAGGATGACGACGTTCTGGTCGAGGATCTGGAAACCGAAGATGCGCTTCTCGAAGGCGCGGTCGCGGATGATTCCGAGCTGGACGACGATCTTCTGGAAGACGATGCGGACGATAACGTGTCGCTCGATGACCTGGCCGACGTGCCCGGCGACGAGGAAGAAGTCTAAGGCAAACACCGGAGGACAAGGGCGTTTTTTCCCTTGCACCCCCCGGCGACCTGCCCTAGATACCCCGCATCGCGGCGGCAACGGCGCGGTGCTTCTCTCCGGTGGGGTCATAGCTCAGATGGGAGAGCGCTTGAATGGCATTCAAGAGGTCGGGAGTTCGATCCTCCCTGGCTCCACCAAGAAGAGACTGAAAGCGGGACGGCATTGCCGTCCCTTTTTCCTTTGCATGGCCTGAAACCCGACATCTCACCGTGCCGGGCCGATTGCGGGCGGCGTTGGTTTGCTGCACCTTTCGACCGATAGTAGCGAAGGAGACGCAGGTGACGCCCAGACCGGACCATGCCGTGACCGACGAAGCGGCCCTGCGCGCCCTCTATCCGCCAACCCACACCCTTGCGGCCCTGAAGTCGCTGCCGACTTTGGACATCCATGCCAAGGATTTCATCCGGCGCTCGCCGTTCCTGTGCATCGGCACGCAAAACCAGGATGGCAAGGCCGATGTCAGTCCGCGCGGCGACCCGGCGGGCTTCGTGAGGGTTCTGGACGACCGGACAATCGCGATCCCGGACAGACCGGGGAACAACCGTCTGGACACGCTGTCGAACATCCTGGCGAACCAGAATGTGGGCCTTCTGTTCATGGTCCCCGGCTTCGACGACACCCTTAGGATCAACGGCAGGGCGTCGCTGTCGACGGACCCGGATCTTCTGCACAGCATGGCTGTCAACGACCGGCAACCGACACTTTCCATCGTAGTTTCGGTGGCCGAGGTCTTCTTGCACTGCGCCAAGGCATTCAGACGCTCACGCCTTTGGGACCCCGAGGCGCGGCAGGACCGGAAGGAAATGCCGTCGCTGCTGAAGATGATTCTCGACCAGACCACAGGGGCCCCCGACGACCCGGAGGCCATGCGGAAGATCGACGACGGCCTGGAAACGGACTACCGCACCTCGATGTATTGATTATTCCGCAGGCTGCGCCCTGCCCCGGCCCCTGGCCTTGGCAGGGCGGTGTTCCGCATACCAGGCCCGGAGCTTTTCGCGCTGCCAGAACCAGGGCTTCGGGTTGTCGTCCCGGGTCACCAGCATCAGCATCGACGGGATGATCACCAGCGTCAGCACTGTCGCAAAAGCCAGACCGTAGACGATGGCCGACGACAGCGCGATCCACCACTGGGTCGACGGCGCACCTATCGTAACCTCATGGTTCAGAAGCTCCATGTTCAAGCCGAAGGCAATGGGCAGAACCCCCAGGATCGCCGTCAGCGCTGTCAGGACCACGGGCCGCGCGCGTTCTCGGCAGGTCTGCAGGATCGCCTCGATCTTCGGGCGACCTTCGCGGCGGAGCGTATCGTAGGTGTCGATCAGCACGATGTTGTTGTTCACCACGACCCCCGCCAGCGCGATGATCCCGATCCCGGTCATCACCATTGTGAAAGGTTGGGCCATGATCATCAGGCCCAAAAGGACGCCGATGGTCGACATGATCACCGCCGACAGCACCAGCCAGACCGAGATGAAGTTGTTGAACTGCGCCAAGAGGACGATGAAGATCAGGAAGATTGCAGCGGCGAATGCCTTGGACAGGAAGGCCCCGGCCTCGGCCTGTTCCGCGTCTTCGCCCGCGAGTTTCCAGCGGATGCCAAGCTCTTCCAGTCCTGCCGCCTCAAGCGCAGAGGTCACCTGAGCATAGATCTTGTCGGCCTGCACACCTTCGCGGATGCCGGCCTGCACCGTGACCGTCCGCGCCCCATCCAGGCGGGTCAGCGTGCCGGTGGTCGGTGCGGCGGTCCGGGTCACGAAGTTCGAGATCGGGACCGAGCCTTCCGCAGTCTGGATGCGAAGCTGGTCCAGCGCCGAGATCGTGCGCTGGTCTGCAGGTAGGCGCAGCACGATGTCGACGGCATTGTCTGCACCGGCGGGGCGGTAATCCGACAGTTTCAGCCCGCTTGTCACCAGTTGCACCATCGCGCCCACAGTCGAAGGCGCGATCCCGTAGCGCGAGGCGGCGGCGCGGTCGACCTCAAGTTCCCAGTCGACGCCAGGGGGCGGCAGGCCGTTCGAGATGTCGATCACGTCGGGCACGCTGGCCAACTTCTCGGCCACCTGCTGCGCCACTTCCTTCAGATAGGTCGGATCATCGGCCGACAACTGGATCTGGATCGCCTTGCCGGTCGGCGGTCCAGCCTGGGGCACCGAAACCTGGATATCGACGCCGGGAATGCCGACCATCGCCTGCCGCAGGTCGGCAAGAATGGCATTCGCATTCTTGCGTTCGCGCCAGTCGACGAATTCATACTGGATGGTGCCGATCACATCGGCATCAACCTCGTTGCCTGCGCCCCCGGCCGCACCAGTGCGAGTGTAGACGGTTTCGACACCCGGCCAGCCGAGGATGCGCTTTTCGGCCTGGGCCACCAGCGCATCCTTTTCAGCAATGGAGAGGTTGCCGCGCGCCTTGACGTAAAGCAGACCGAACTCTGGTTCCACGTCCGGGAAGAAGATCACCCCCTTGCCGTACTGGACATAGGCGTAGGGCACCGCGCCCAAGAGGCTGATGGCAAGGGTCAGCATGATCCACGGATGCCGCACTGCCTTGCCGACGACCCACATATAGGCCCCGTCCTTGTGTTCGGGCGGGTGCTTGAACGGCTTGGCGATCAGCGCGCCGAGAGTGGGGACAAAGATCAGCGCATAGACCAGCGAGGCCGACAGCGTGACGATCAGCGTGATCGGCAGGTATTTCATGAACTCGCCGACGATGCCGGGCCAGAACAGCAGCGGCGAGAAGGCGGCGACCCGGGTCATGGTGGCCGCAACCACCGGGCCAGTCATCCGGTGCGACGCCATGGCGAATGCCTCGCGCTTTTCCATGCCTTCGGTCATCCGGCGTTCGGCGTATTCGGTGACGATGATGGCATCGTCCACCAGCATCCCCACGGCCAGGATCAGCGAGAAGAGGACCACGATATTGACAGTATAGCCCCAAAGCGACAGGGCCAGCATCCCCATCAGGAAGGACGCGGGGATAGCAAGGCCGATTAGGATCGAGGCACGGACGGACAGCGCATAGAGGATGACGATGAACACCAGAATCACGGCGGTCAGGACCGAGTTCTGCAGGTCAAACAGCAGCTGGCGGATGTCCTTGGACTTGTCCTGACTGAAGGTGACCTCGGTGCCTTCAGGCAAAAGCTTCCGGAATTCTTCAGTGACAGCCTTCACCTGATCGACCGTTTCGATCAGGTTCGCGCCCGTACGCTTGGACACCTCGATTGCGATAGCAGGCGCGCCATTCAGGCGGGTGACGGTTTCCGGCTCTTTCAGCGTTGGCAGGATGTCTGCGATGTCGCGAACCCGGACGGTCGCCGTGCCGGTCGACACGACCGGCAGGTTCGCCACGTCCTCGATGGTCTCCAAAAGCGAGGGGACCTTGATCGCATAGCGCCCCATCGCGCCTTCCAGCGCGCCCGCAGCAACCAGTTGGTTTCCGGCGGCGAAACCGGCGATAAGGATGTCGGGACGCAGGCCGTATGTGGCCAGCTTGCCGGGGTCGATCACGACCTCCACCAGATCGTCGCGCACGCCCTGCAATTCGGCATTAAGGACCGGGGGCAGTTCTTCGATCCGGTCGCGCAGCGCGCGGGCTGCCTTGGTCATCACCCGTTCCGGCACGTCACCGGACAGCGTGATGACGAGGATCGGGAATTCAGAGAGATTGACTTCGTTGACCGTCGGCTCGTCGGTGCCATTCGGCAGTTCGGGCCGGGCCTGGTCGACCTTGGTCTTTACGTCGTCCAGCGCCTTTTTCAGATCGGCCCCGGCCTGAAACTCGATCAGCACGTTGCCGCCACCCTGATAGGCGGTCGCCGTCATCTTCTTGATTCCGGTGATCGACTTCAGCGAGGTTTCCATCGGCCGCAGAAGCAGGCGTTCGCTGTCCTCGGGCGAGATCCCCTCATAGGACATGCTGACGTAAAGGATCGGGATCTGAATGTCCGGCTCGGCCTCTTTCGGGATCGAGACATAGGCCATCGCCCCCGCAAGCATCAGGAACAGGAGGACCGAGATCGTGAGCCGGGCATTGGCAATGGCGGTTTCAACCAGTTTCATTGCCCGACCTCGGACGCGATCGTCACCTCTTCGCCATTGCGCACAAGGTCCTGCCCGGCAGTGATGATGCGGACACCGTCAGGCACGCCCGCGACGACAAGCCCCTCGGGGGTGTCATCAATGATCCGGATGGCAGCGAACTGCGCCAGATTGTCCGCGCCCACGACGCGCAGGCCCAGCTGCCCATCTTCCGCCAGCGTGATGACCGACCGCGGCACGACCACGGCGCGGGTGGGCTTGGCATACAGCGACACCTCGGCGGTCATGCCGGAGGGAAGCTTGAGGTCGGGGTTCGGCAGGGCAATCTCGACCGGGAAGGTGCGGGTCTGGGCCGACGCTTCGCGCGCGACAAGGCGGACTGTGCCTTCCATTTCCGTCCCGTTGGCCAGACGAACCTTTGCAGTCGACCCGACAGCGACCGAGGACAGATCAACTTCGCTTACCTCGGCTTTCACCAGGATCGGGTCCAGCGACAGGATGGTGGCGACGGGGGCTCCGGTCTGGACCCATTCGCCAAGCTCGACGGCCACGGTATCCACGATCCCTGTGAAGGGGGCCTTCAGGCGCAGCCGGTCGGCCGAGGCCTGGGCGCGGGCAAGCTCGGCCGCGGCGGCATCGCGCGCGGATCGCGCGTTGGTCAGGTTGCTTTCCGACGTGCTGCCGCCTTCGAAAAGCTTCCGGGCCACTTCAAGGTCACGCTCTTTCTGCGCCAGCGCAATCTCGGCGATCTTTTCCTGGGCAACGGCTTCAGGCCCCTCCAGCGTCATCACCAGCGCGTCGGCCTCGACCGACCCGCCCTTTTGCAGCGTCAGGGTCGCGATCACGCCATCAGCGCGGGCGGCAAGCTCGACCCGCTTGTCCGCCTCCGTAATTCCCGACAGCCTGATCGCGCGGGCATGGTCCACGAAGACCGGATCGACCGCCGAAACCGTGCGGACCAGCGGGGCCGCTTCTGTTGCCGCTGCCTCGGGCGCAGGGGATTCCTGACCTCCCGCTTCCTGCGCGCTCCCGACCGAGGAGAACTCTCCGGTCGCAATCCAGGCCACGGCAGCGACCGTCACACAAAAGGCGGCAATTCGATGGAACTTCGGCATGTCAATCAGAATCCAGGTCAAGTGGTTGATCGGGAAGGGCTTCTGTAGTTTCTGGCGAAAGATCGGCCACAACAGGGGGGAAGCACGGACGACTGCCAGAGGTTCCGCGCAGGTAATACGCTTAGCGAGAAACCGCGTCCAGCCCCGCCGAAGCTGTCATCCCGGCTTGACTTGGACGGCAAAAGCCCCCATGTGCCGCCTGTCCGATACCCGTGCCGCGTGAGCACCGAAAGGTCCGGACATTCTGGTTCCCACAGTCACGCAGGGGCGCCGCTTGCGGCACGGTCACGGACACTGGTTCGGGGCGAGGGTCGCAGGCCCCTCGAATACTGGGACCACCCATGACCACTTTTGCCGATCTCGGCCTTTCGCCGAACATTCTGAAAGCGTTGGAAAAGACCAACCTCAAGACGCCCACGCCGATCCAGGCGCAGGCCATTCCCCACATCATGCAGGGCCGCGACCTGATGGGCCTTGCCCAGACCGGCACCGGCAAGACCGCTGCTTTCGGCCTGCCGCTTCTTCACCGCCTCTTGGACCTCGGCCATCCGCCGGGGCCAAAGAACGTCCGCGCGCTGATCCTTGCGCCGACGCGCGAGTTGATCGCGCAGATCAAGGACAACTTTGAAGTCTTCACCAAAGGCACCGCCGTCAAGGTGACGATGGTCGTCGGTGGCGCCTCGCTTTTCAAGCAGGCGCAGGCCTTGTCCAAGGGCACCGACATCCTTGTCGCCACCCCGGGCCGCCTGATCGACCTTCTGGAACGCGGCGACGTGAGCCTTGAAAAGTGCGGCTACCTTGTGCTGGACGAAGCCGACCACATGCTTGACATGGGTTTCATCCACAGCTTGCGGAAGATCGCCAAGCACATCCCGCTGAAGCGGCAGACGCTGCTCTTCAGCGCGACGATGCCGAAAGACATCTCGGAAATCGCCGACACCTATCTGCGTGACCCGATCAAGGTGCAGGTCGCCCCGCCCGGCAAGCCGGTCGAGCGGATCAGCCAGGGCGTCCACTACATCCCGAACGGCGACAAGGCTCGCGTGCTGGAAGAGTATCTGAAGAAGCATCCGGGCGAACAGGCCCTCGTCTTCGGCCGCACGAAACATGGCTCGGAAAAGCTGGCAAAACTGCTGGCCGTCTGGGGCTTCAAAGTTGGCTCGATCCACGGCAACAAAAGCCAGAACCAACGCGATCGCACCTTGAGCGAATTCAAGGGCGGAGCGCTTGATGTGCTGGTAGCAACCGACGTCGCGGCCCGCGGGATCGACATTCCGACCGTGCGTCATGTCTACAACTTCGACATGCCGAACGTGCCGGAAAACTATGTCCACCGCATCGGCCGCACGGCGCGCGCCGGGGCGGACGGATCGTCGATCAGCTTTTGCGCGCCTGCGGAAATGGGCGAACTTCAGGCCATCGAGAAGCTGCTGAAACAGCCGCTGCCGGTGGTTGGGGGCGCGCCCTGGTCCGCAGATATGGTTGCCGCAGCCCCGAAGCCCGGGCAGAACCGTGGTCAACGGCAAGGCAACGGCGGACGGCAGGGTCAGAAGCTGACCGCAAAGCCGCAAGGCCAGCGGTCAGGTGGGCAAGGCAAACCAGCCGGTCAGGGCCGTCCTGCAGGTCAGGCCAAACCCGGCGGCCAACGTCCGGCCCAAAGCAAGCCGCAGGGCGGCAGCTTTGCGCCCCGCCGCGACAGCCGCTAGGTGCCAGAAACTGCAGGCGGGGTCGGTCTGGCCGGCCCCGTCAGCACGCCTCTTCTTCCAGGTTCAGCTTCATTTCCAGCAGGACCTGCTGGATCGCCAGCGTCTCGCGCAACAGGCGCTTGGCCTCGTTGATCGAGATCTTCCCGTCGCCAATGGCCTGATTGTATTCGGCCATCAACATTCCAAAGCGCTGCGCCAGCGCGACCACGTCCTGATTGACACCTGTCGAGGTCGCGTTCCGCTTTTCACCGTCATAGGACAGCGTGATGCCGCGCAGATCCGCCAAGGCCGATGTGACATGGGGAAAGCGGCTGGTCGCTTCCAGAAGGGCGACCACGTCGATCGGCATGAACCGGTCGTCGTGTTCGTCGTTTTCCGAATAGTAGCGCCCGAGTGTTGCTTTTGACTTGCCAGTGATCTCGCAAGCGGCCTCGATGCCGACGTCCTTGACCAGGGCTTCGGTATGTTTCTTCAGGTAGGACGAGATCGACATAAGGTACTCCACGCCCACGGTTGCGTGACCGAGGGGAAAGGCGGCTGGTTTTTCCCATTAATCGGATGGGAACTCTTTGTCATTTATAAAAATGTTCCGGTCTGATCGGAGCGTGTAGCGAGTGTCCGATGTCCCCAGCATCGGATTTGGGTGGGGTCCGCCGCATCAAGCCGGAAACGGACTGACGGCGGTGCCGACGAAACGCGGCGGGCCCGTGTTTTAGCAAGTGCGCGGTTGTTATCGCAATAGTCAGTTACGGGTCCGCAGGTGCCCACCCTTAATTGGTTCCTTTCGATCATCGGGCAGTGTCTGCAGGCCAGCGGCTTGCAGCGCAGCCCGGTGATCGGCTAGGGCTTTGTGCCATGGCCAAGCTGTATTTCCACTACTCGACGATGAACGCGGGGAAATCGACCTCGCTTCTGCAAGCCTCGCACAATTACCGCGAGGGGGGCATGCAGACTTACCTGATCACCGCGCAATTCGACAACCGCGCCGGGGAAGGCCGGATCGCCAGCCGCATCGGCATCGGCGAACCCGCCGACACCTTCGGCCCCGGAGAGGATTTGTTCGAAAAGCTGAAAGGGCGGTTCGAAAGTGGTCCAGTGGCTTGCGTCTTCATCGACGAGGCGCAGTTTTTGTCCAAGGAACAGGTTTGGCAACTGGCCCGGGCCGTCGATGATCTTGGTGTGCCAGTCATGTGCTACGGTTTGCGGGTCGATTTCCAGGGCAACCTCTTTCCCGGGTCGGCCGCCCTCCTCGCCTGGGCTGACGAAATGCGCGAGGTGCGCACGATCTGCCATTGTGGCAAGAAGGCCACGATGGTCGTCCGCAAAGGCCCGGACGGGCGGGCGCTGAGGGAAGGCGAGCAGGTTGTGATCGGCGGGAACGAAACCTACGTCAGCCTCTGCCGCCGTCACTGGCGCGAGGCGATGGGGGACTGACGCTGGGACGGACTGGCGATCAGGATGCCTGCACCGACGATCAGTCCCATGCCGGCCACCGCAACCCAGGTCAGCTTCTCGCCCCATAGCAGAAAACCCCAGGCGGCCGAGGCGGGCAGGATGACATATTCGAAGACCGACACCCGCGAAGCTTCGGCCATCTGGTAGGCCCTTACGATCATGCCAACACCCAAAAGCGAGCCTGCCGCCTGCACGAAGGTCCACCACAGGAATGTTCCGCTGGGCCAGACCGGCCCGCGCTGCAGAAATCCCTCGGGGCCGTCCGGGGTGGGCAGGGGAAAGGCCCAGAGAACTGCCATGCCGATCAGCCCGATAACACCAAGCATGCCGAAGAACCCGGCTACAATGGTCTCGGCACTTTCGCCCTCGCACCAGGCTTTCGTGGCGATGTTGCCCAACGCATAAAGCGCGCCCGCGATGACGGGCAATAGGGCCGCAAGCGTGGCACCCGACATTGCCTCGCGCCCAAGGACCAGGATGACGCCAAGAAAACCAAGCGCCACGGCAAGGATCTGCACCCCGTGAATCGGTTGGCCGTAGGAAAAGCGCTGGATCAAAAGGACGAAGATCGGCGCGGTGAACAGGCCCGCCGCGACCTGGGCGACTGGCAGGAAGGCCAGCGCGCCAAAATAGATCACCATCGCTGCGGCATGGATCGCCGAACGGGCAAGAACCGCCTTCGGGCGTCTGGGGCGCAGATTCAACCCCATCGGCACGGCCACCAGCGCAAGGATCGCGAAGGCCATGACCGTCCGCGTGGCATGAAACTGCCAAAGTCCGGCATCCTGGGCGATAACGCGCACATAGTTGTCGGTGAAGGCGATGACCGAGGCATAGATCAACACGGCACCAAAGGCAGCCAGAGTTCGGTTTGGAGTGTCGGTCATCGGCCTGCCCTGCTTCTTTCTCCTTTCAATGGCGGGCCTTCTGCCTTTGCGCCTGCCCGAACGCGACGCGGGCAGCCCAATCCCGGTCGCGGACGCACCTTCGGGCAAGAGAGATTGTCGCCGCCGTCGGGGACGGGTAAGCTCGCCCCAAACAGGCAGAGACCCTCCGGCCGATGACGGCGTTGAAGAAGTATCAAAGGCTGGAATGTGGAGGCTTGTGGCGCGAGACGCCGCAGGATCAACGCCGCGAGGTGCTTGTCCGCTTTGGCGACGCGACGCTGGTCCTGTCCGACCCCAAAAGCGGCACGGCGATCAGCCACTGGTCACTGCCCGCCATCGAGCGGATCAACAAGGGGCAGGAGCCTCCGGTCTTTGCGCCCGGCCCGGACGCCAACGAAAGCCTTGAACTGACCGACCCCGAGATGATCGCGGCGCTTGGTGCCGTGCGCCACGCCGTGCAGGCAGCGACCGCCCGACCCGGTCGACTGCGCGGGGTGCTTCTGGCGGGGGCGGCGCTTGCCGTGGTCGCGGTCAGCATCATCTGGCTGCCGGGCGCGCTCGTGCGGCACACGGCGTCGGTCGTGCCGCCCGCACAGCGCGCCGATCTTGGACAGCGCGCGCTGGACGATCTTGCGCGGGTGACAGGAGCAAACTGCCAGAACCAGCTGGGCCTGCAAGCACTGGCCACGCTGTCCGAGCGGGTCTTCGGCCCGGTCGACACGCCGATCCTTTACGTCATGCCCGAAGGCGTCGTGCGGCCCTTGCACTTGCCGGGCGACCTGATCGTCCTGCCGCGCCGATTGATCGAACAGGCAAACGGCCCCGAGGCCGTGGCGGGGGCAGCGCTGGTCGAACGCCTGCGCACCCGCGCTGTCGACCCGATCATCCCGATGCTCGATCACGCAGGCCTGCGGGCGACGCTGCAACTTCTGACCACGGCAGCCCTGCCCGACGCGGCGCTGACCGGCTATGGCGAAGCCCTTCTGCGGGCGGCTCCCTTGCCTTTGCCCGATGCGCAGGTGCTGGCCGCGTTCGAGGCAGCGCAAATCCCCGCCACGCCCTATGCGCTGGCCGTGGACCCGGAGGGCAAGACGACAGCCGGCCTTGCGGCAGGCGATCCCTACAAGGGGCTGGCACCTTCGCCCTTGATCCCCGACGAAGCCTGGGTCGCGTTGCAGGGCATCTGCGACGGCTGACCAGGCCGCTTACTGACCCATCACGACCGCACCGGGAAATCCATTGCTGCGCAGCACCTGCCGCGCCTCGGACGTGGCGTTTGCATCCGGGAACGGCCCTGCAAAGACGGTGATCAGGGTCTGGCTGCCGCCCTGCACCTGGCCCCGCACGACGCCATATCCCATGGCGCGCAGTTTTTCCTCGGCCCGGTCCGAGTTCGCGGCGACGCCAAAACTGCCGACGGCCACGAAATACCCGATCGGCGCGGGATCGGGTGCCACCGGTGCGCCTGCCGCAAGGGCGGCCTCCTGCGATGCCTCAGGCGCGAAAGTCGCCGCCGCGCCCTCTTCCGCGACAGGCACCCGGCGCCCGGACGGAGGATTGCCGCAGACGGGCGTTCCTTCGCGCGACACCCGGGGCACCCAAAGCACCTCGGTCTCCTTTCCCGCGCGCACGAACATGCAGCCTTTCGAATCGACGTACTGTTGACCGCCATAATCTGCCGGCGGCAGTTCCGCGGGCCGGATCGGATCGCGGGCCAGGGCGGGGCCGCCCAAGGACAGGATCAGACCGGCAAGCAGGACCCGACGCATCATTTGGTCCCGAACATCCGGTCCCCGGCATCGCCAAGGCCCGGCACGATGTAGCCGTGATCGTTCAGATGACTGTCGACCGCCGCCGTGACGATGGGCACATCCGGGTGCGCTTCCTTCATCCGGGCGATGCCTTCCGGTGCCGCCAGAAGGCACAGGAACCGGATCTGCTTGGCCCCCGCCTGCTTCAGCAACGACACCGCCGCAGCGGACGAGTTTCCCGTCGCCAGCATCGGATCGACGACGATGGCAATGCGGTCCTCCATATGGTCGGGCAGCTTGCAGTAGTATTGCACGGGTTG
>WOUW01000018.1:0-32091 GCA_009773055.1 Paracoccaceae bacterium | reverse complement strand
CGCGGTACAGGCCCACGAACCCCACCCGCGCTGCAGGGCCAAGCTCCAGGATACCATCCAGCAGCCCGTTTCCCGCCCGCAGGATGCTGACCAGCGCCAGTTTCTTGCCCTCGATCGCGGGGGCGTCCATTTCCTCCAGCGGCGTCTCGATCCGCCGCAGGGTCATCGGCAGTTCGCGGGTAACCTCGTAGGCCAGAAGCAGGCTGATCTCGCGCAGAAGCTTGCGAAAGCTTGCCGTCGAGGTGTCCTTTTCGCGCATCAGGGTCAGCTTGTGCTGGACCAGAGGGTGGCTGACAACAGTCAGGTGATCCAGCATTCAGGCCTCCAAGCGCTTCGCGATCCTTACCTTGGTATCGGCATCACAGAAGGCCGCGTCAAGCGACTGGCGCGCGATCCGCCGGAATTGCCCCTCATCCCAGTCGAAGGCTTTGTGCAACTCCTCATATTCCCGCGCCATGGTGGTATGAAAGAATGGCGGATCGTCGGTCGAGACCGTGACCTTCACCCCGCGCCGATCCAGTTCGGCAATCGGATGCGCCTTGAAACCGGGATAGATCCCCAGCGTGACGTTCGACCCCGGGCAGACCTCCAGCACGATCCCCTTTTCGGCCAACTCGTCTACCAGCGCCAGGTCCTCGATCGCCCGCACGCCATGGCCGATCCGCTCCACCTCAAGATCACGCACCGCGTCGCGCACGCTCTCTGGCCCACCCCATTCCCCGGCATGAGCGGTCAGCCCAAGACCCGCCTCGCGCGCGCAATCGAACGACCAGCGAAAGTCCTTGGGCGACCCGATCTTTTCATCCCCCGCGATGCCGAAGCCCACGATCCAGTCGCCTGCCGTTTCTGCCGCGCACCGCGCTGTCTCGCGCGCCCTGTCAGGTCCGAAATGCCGGATGCAGGTGATGACACCGCGCAGGGTGATGCCCATCTCCCGCTCTGCCTGATCCGCCGCTTCCTGCATCGCATGCAGGTATTCCTTCCAGGCAATGACATCCCGCCCGCCACAAAAATCGGGCGACAGGAAGGTCTCTGAATAGATCACGCCCGACGCTGCGGACTCCTCCAGCACTG
Source organism: Paracoccaceae bacterium (assembly GCA_009773055.1). Classification (GTDB taxonomy): domain Bacteria; phylum Pseudomonadota; class Alphaproteobacteria; order Rhodobacterales; family Rhodobacteraceae; genus Tabrizicola. The sequence goes on along the minus strand of WOUW01000018.1, from coordinate 31,017 downwards.
CCAGAACCAGCCGCTGATAGTCTCGTGGCGACTGCAGGGCCGAGGTCGCCGCCTCATAGACCTTCAGGAAATCCCAGAAGTCCTTGTAGCGGTAGTTCCCCTGCTCATCGAAGACGCCGCTTATGTCCAGATGCTTCTCCTGCGCCAACCCTGCAATGAAGGCCGGAGGTGCCGCGCCCTCCAGATGCAGATGCAGTTCGACCTTGGGCAATCCGCTCACGAAACGCTCCTGATTTCTTCTGTTCCCAAATATCCTCTGGGGGTCCGGGGGGCGAAGCGCCCCCGGGGGCCAGTCACAGGAAACTCCGCCCCGGCCCCTGTGCCGCCACGCCCAGATGCCCAGCCACCGACGCCCCCACATCGACGAACCCGCGCAATCCGATGTCAAGCGCGCCAGCCCCCCAGCCGACCAGCGGCACCCGCTCACGCGTGTGTTCCGTCCCGGGGAAGGTCGGGTCGTTGCCGTGGTCTGCCGTGAAGATCGCCAGGTCGCCGGGCCGCAGCGCCGCAAAGAACCGGGGCAAACCGGCGTCGAACCATTCCAGCGCGCGGGCATAGCCAGAGACGTCTCGGGGGTGACCGTAAAGCGTGTCGAACTCCACGAAATTTGCAAAGGTCAAGGAACCGTCCTCGGCCTCGGCCCCGAGGCGAACGAGATGTTCGAAAAGGTCTGCGTCGGACTTGCCCTTGTGCAGTTTGCCGATCCCGCGCATCGAAAAGATGTCACCGATCTTGCCGATGGCATGCGTCGCGCGCCCGGCCCCGGCGACCCAGTCCAGCAGCGTCGGCGCGGGCGGAGCGATGGCGAAATCCTTGCGGTTCGAGGTCCGCTTGAAGTCGCCACACCCGCCAGTGAACGGCCGCGCGATGACGCGCCCGACCTTCCGGGCGTGCAGCATCGGGGCAAGGTCGTGGCACAGCTTCAACAGCCGCTCCAGCCCGAACACCTCTTCATGCGCAGCGATCTGGAAGACGCTGTCCGCGCTGGTATAACAGATCGGCCAGCCGGTCCGCAGGTGTTCCTCGCAGTGCTCAGCGATGATCGGCACACCCGAGGCATGGCAGTTCCCCAGGATCCCGGAAACCCCCGCCAACCGGCAGACCTCGGCCACCAGATCATCCGGGAAAGCGGGCACGGTGTCGGGAAAATAGGTCCAGTCCCAGGGTACCGGCACCCCCGCCAGCTCCCAATGTCCGGACGGAGTATCCTTGCCGTTCGACACTTCGGTCGCCGCGCCCCACAGCCCCGAAGGCACCGCAGAAAAGCCCGGCACGTCTGCGCCCGAGGCCAGCCGGATCGCCGCCCCAAGACCCAGCCCATCGAGATGCGGCATCAGCAAAGGACCCGACCGACCGACCTCGGCCCGTCCCTCGGCGCAGGCCGCCGCGATGTGGCCCAGCGTATTGGACCCCTCATCCCCAAAGGCAGCTGCATCGGGTGCCCCGCCGCAACCGACGCTGTCCATCACGATCAGGAAAGCGCGGGGCATCAGCTGATCCTCTTCTGCACCAGGGGCGGCTCGTCCGGAGGTGCTGCGCCGATGACATAGGCCGCCTGCACCGCCCTGACCGCCGCCTTCGCCGCATCTTCCGTCACGGCATGGACCATCGCCAAAGGCACACCTGCCCCGGCCTCCTCGCCGACCCCGGCCAGGTCCGACAATCCGACCGAGGGGTTCACCCGGTCGCCTTCGCGCAACCGGCCCCCGCCCAGATGCACCACCGCAAGGCCCAGCGCCTCGCCATCGATCTGCGTGACATAGCCGTCGGCAAGCGCTGGCACCTCCAGCATCACCGGGGCCGAGGGCAGCCTGTCCGGCCAACGTTCCACGAAATCAGCCGGCCCGCCCTGCGCCACGACCATCCGCCCGAAGCATTCTGCCGCAGCGCCAGATTCCAGCGCCTGCGCAATCCGGCCCTCGCCATCCGCCGCGTCACTGGCAAGCCCCGCCAGCGCCAGCACCTCGCCGCCGAGCGCCACCGTTACATCCCACAACGCGACATTGACCGAGGTTCCGGTCAGCGTCTCCATCACCTCGATCACTTCCAGAGCATTGCCTGCTGCCGTCGCCAAGGGCTGCGACATGTCGGTGATCAAGGCACTGGTCATGCACCCTGCCCCCTGCGCCGTCGTCACCAGCGACCGCGCCAGGGCCTCGGCACGTTCGGGCGTCTTCATGAAAGCTCCCGAGCCGCACTTCACATCCAGCACCAGCGCCTCCAGCCCCGCCGCCAGCTTCTTCGACAGGATCGACGCCGTGATCAGGTCGATACTTTCCACCGTCCCTGACACATCGCGGATCGCATACAGCCGTTTGTCCGCCGGGGCGAGGTCAGCCGAGGCCGCGACGATGGCGCATTTCACATCCGTCATCTGCTTGCGCAACGCCGCCTCGGTCAGCCCGGTCCGAAAGCCCGGGATTGCTTCCAGCTTGTCGAGCGTTCCACCTGTGTGCCCCAGACCCCTGCCCGAGATCATCGGCACATAAGCCCCGCAAGCCGCCAAAGCAGGGGCCAGCAAAAGCGAGGTGCAATCGCCGATCCCGCCGGTGGAATGCTTGTCCACCACCGGACCGGGCAGATCCCAGGCCATGACCTTGCCGCTGTCGCGCATCCCCTTGGTCAGCGCGACCCGGCCTTCCTCGGACAGACCTTTCAGGAGGACCGCCATCGCAAAGGCCCCGGCCTGCGCATCCGTCACATCGCCCGAGGCAAGGCCCATTGCGAACCAGCGCAGGTCTTCGGGCTTTGGCCGCCTGCCGTCCCGGATCGCCGCGATGATCTGGCGCGCGTCGGTCATGCCCGGTCCATATGCGCGGAGGTAAAGACGCCGGGCAGAAGCTCGGCCACCGTCATCACCTTCTTCTTGCCGTCCGTCGTGCAAAGCGTGACCTTCACCTCCTGCCCGGCGAATTCGGCGATCTTCTGGCGGCAGCCGCCGCAGGGGGGCACGGGTTCGGGGCTGTCGGCAATGACGCAAACCTCGGCGATCCGGGTGTCCCCCGCCGCGATCATGGCTGCAATCGCCCCGGCCTCGGCGCAGGTGCCCTCCGGGTAGGCCACGTTTTCGACGTTGCAGCCCACATGCACCGCGCCGGTCGTGGACATCAGCGCCGCCCCCACCTTGAACCGCGAATAGGGCGCATAGGCCCGTTCCCTGACCGCCGTTGCCGCCTCCCGAAGCGTCATCGCATTCTCCCCGATCTTCTGGTCAGCACGATCCCTGACCATTTGGTCAGAGTGTGGTCCGACAGCGCGCTTTCTGCAAGCGGATCAAAGAACCCGCGTCGCCGGATTGCCGGGCAGGGTCACTTCCAGAAGTTGCAGGTCCGGGGTCGCCTCGCTGTAGCGGGTGGCCATCCCCGGCGGGATCACGAAGGCATCCCCCGGGGAAAGCCGGAAGGGGTCCTTGCCTTCGCCTTCCAGCGTCATTCCGCCTGTCATCACGAAGGTGAAAAGAATGTCGCCGTCATGTACGGTCCAGGGCGCCTCGCCCACAGGCCGGGCCACCATGACCGAGGCGACGCCTTTAGTCGCGGCATGGATGCCGGTGTTCCGTGCCTCAAAGCCTGGAATACGGAAGGCGTGAAAGGCTGCCTCGGCGCCGATGTCATGCACAAAGCGCTGGCCGTCCCATTCGCGGTCGGGGCGGTAATGGTTCGTTGGAAGCTTCATCTCGTGGTCGATTTCGGTGACGTGATCCGCCGGGACCCCGATTTCGACCACCTGCACGCCTTCGGAGTGCAGCACCTTGTGCCGGATGCCGGGCGGCTGGATGAAACAGTCCCCGGCATGGATGCGGCGGATACCGCCCTGATCCTCATACAGCACATCGACCCAACCCGCGACGCAGAAGATCAGCTGAAAGCCGACCTTGTGGAAATGCACCATGTCCGGCACCGGGCCGTCCGGCACCCGGATGTGGCTGGCGATCATCGCGCCGCCCAGACGGGTCGGGATCAGATCGCGGTATTCCATCCCCGCCCGCCCGATTACCCAGGGGGCCTGGTCGGCAAGGCGGCGCACCACAAAGGCATGTTCGGTCGCAGGCGTGACGACCGGAGGGTTCAACGCGTCGATCTCGATCCGCGTGCCGTTCGGCGCGGTCAGCCGCTTGGCACCCCCGGCAAAAGCCGGGTCATCGGTCAGCAGGCGCAGGGTGCCGGGGGCCTCGGCAGCGCCCTTCTCGATCCGCAGGCGCAGGCCATGGCCGGACAACACCGCGACCTCGGGGTTGTCTGCGGGAAAAATCATGTCCAGCCGAAAACCCAGTGTCCGGGTGTAGAACGGCAGATCGTCGCGAAGCTCAGTCGTCGGCAGCCGAACCTCGGCCCGAACCTCAGCCTGTGTTTCCGTCATGGCATTCCCCGTGCTATGGCGGCATGGTGATGTGCCAATCAGCGATTTGCAAGCTGGGGCGGAAACGGCTTCAAGCGAAGCCGCTGTAGTCGAAAATGGAAATTGGTTCAATATTAAACCAATTTCTGCGGGAGGATCGGATGGACGAGGCCAGGAACGACAACGCACGCCAGGCGGCGCTGGATTATCACGAGTTTCCCAAGCCCGGGAAGCTGGAGATTCGCGCGACAAAGCCTCTGGCGAACGGTCGTGACCTTGCCCGCGCCTACAGCCCCGGCGTGGCCGAGGCCTGTCTTGAAATCAAGGCTGACCCGGCGACCGCCAGCCGCTACACCTCGAAGGGCAACCTTGTCGCCGTTATATCGAACGGCACCGCGGTCCTTGGCCTTGGCAACATCGGCGCACTTGCGTCGAAGCCGGTGATGGAAGGCAAGGCGGTCCTTTTCAAGAAATTCGCCAACATCGACTGCTTCGACATCGAGGTGAACGAACCCGATCCGGTCAAGCTGGCCGAGATCGTCTGCGCGCTGGAACCCACCTTCGGTGCGATCAACCTGGAAGATATCAAGGCCCCCGACTGCTTCATCGTGGAAAAGCTGTGCCGTGAGCGGATGAACATCCCGGTCTTTCACGACGACCAGCACGGCACGGCAATCGTTGTGGGTGCTGCGGCCACCAACGCGATGATTGTCGCGGGCAAGCGCTTTCAGGACATCAAGGTCGTCTCCACCGGCGGCGGTGCTGCGGGCATCGCGTGTCTGGAGATGCTGGTGAAACTGGGCGTCCGGCGCGAGAACGTCTGGCTCTGTGACCTGGAGGGCCTGGTCTACAAGGGTCGCGCGGCGCAGATGACCCCGCAGAAAGAGGCTTTTGCGCAAGGCACCACCCCCGCCAGCCTGGCCGATGTCATTGCCGAAGCGGACCTATTCCTCGGTCTGTCCGGCCCCGGCGTCCTGACGCAGGCCATGGTCAAGGACATGGCCCCCAGCCCCATCGTTTTCGCGCTGGCGAACCCCACGCCCGAGATTCTGCCTGACTCCGTCCGCGAGGTCGCACCAACCGCGATCATCGCAACCGGGCGCAGCGACTTTCCAAACCAGGTGAACAACGTCCTTTGCTTCCCCTTCATCTTCCGGGGCGCCCTTGACGTCGGCGCGACCACGATCAACGATGCCATGGAAATCGCCTGCATCGAAGGCATCGCCGCGCTGGCCCGCGCCACCACGTCGGCCGAGGCCGCCGCCGCCTACCGGGGCGAAACCCTGTCCTTCGGTCCCGACTACCTGATCCCGAAACCTTTCGACCCCCGCCTGATCGGCGTCGTCGCCAGCGCTGTGGCAAAGGCAGCGATGGAGACAGGCGTCGCAACCCGACCTTTGGAAGATCTCGACGCCTACAAGCGTCGGCTGGACGGGTCGGTCTTCAAGTCCGCGCTGATCATGCGCCCTGTGTTCGAGGCCTCCAAGCTCGCCTCGCGCCGGATCGTTTTTGCCGAGGGCGAGGATGAGCGCGTCCTGCGCGCCGCGAACGCCATGCTGGAAGATACGACTGATCTGCCCATCCTGATTGGCCGTCCCGAAGTGGTCGAGGCCCGCTGCGAGCGCGCCGGTCTGCCAATTCGTCCGGGCAGCGACTTCACGCTGGTGAACCCGGAAAACGACCACCGCTATCGCGACTATTGGGGCACCTACCACGAGCTGATGGCCCGCCAAGGCGTGACCCCCGACATCGCGCGCGCGGTGATGCGGACAAATACTACTGCCATCGCCGCGATCATGGTTCACCGCGAAGAAGCTGACAGCATGATCTGCGGCACCTTCGGGCAGTTCAACTGGCACCTGGGCTACGTCCGCCAGATCCTTGCGCGCGGCGGACTTCACCCGGTAGCGGCCCTGTCGCTGATGATCCTGGAAGACGGTCCCCTCTTCATCGCCGACACCCATGTCCACTCCGAACCAAGCCCGGCGCAGATCATGGAGACCGTGATCGGTGCCGCCCGCCATGTCCGGCGTTTCGGCATCACGCCGAAGATCGCGCTCTGCACGCAAAGCCAGTTCGGCAACATGGACAACGCCTCGGCCCGCCGGATGCGAGACGCGCTGGAGATGCTGGACACCCGCGAGCCCGACTTTGCCTATGAGGGCGAGATGAACCTCGACGCCGCCCTCGACCAGTCGATCCGCGACCGCCTGTTGCCGGGGTCGCGCTACGAAGGGGCCGCGAACGTGCTGGTCTTCGCCTCGTCCGAAGTCGCCTCGGGCGTCCGCAACATCCTGAAGGTCAAGGCCTCGGGGCTGGAGGTCGGGCCGATCCTGATGGGAATGGGCAACCGCGCGCACGTGGTGACGCCTGCCATCACCGCGCGGGGCCTCTTGAACATGTCCGCCATCGCGGGGACCCCAGTGGCGCAATATGGGTGATCTCGCCGTTCGACAGTCTGCGAGACAATTGCTTTAGCGAACCTGGGCCGCCGCGAATCGGCGGCTTCATCGGGTTTGCAAACTTGGCAGACGGGCATCCGCGTTCTTGCTCAAGAACATAGGTTTGCAAATATTGCGGCAAACCAACCGCAAATTCTGCAAATCTGTCGCACCCCGCTACCGGTAACACTGTTGCACCACCGGCATTCCATCGCATACCACCACCGCAGTGCATCAGCGGGGGGAGATCGCGATGAGCTACGCACAAGTCTACGGACAATGGCAGAAGGACCCCGAGGGCTTCTGGCTCTCCGCCGCCGAGGGGCTCGACTGGGTGAAGAAGCCCGTGAAGGCGCTGGATGACAGCCGTGCGCCGCTTTACGAATGGTTCACCGACGCCCAAGTCAACACGTGCTGGAACGCCGTCGACCGCCACGTCATCGCCGGGCGCGGCAAACAGCCCGCAATCATCCACGACAGCCCTGTCACCGGCACCAAGCACGTCATCACCTACGCCGAGCTACAGGACCGCGTCTCCCGTCTTGCCGGGGCGCTGAAGGCCAAGGGCATCGTCAAGGGCGACCGCGTCATCATCTACATGCCCATGGTCCCCGAAGCCTTGGAGGCGATGCTCGCCTGCGCCCGCCTCGGCGCCATCCACTCCGTCGTCTTCGGCGGCTTTGCGGCCAATGAACTGGCGGTCCGCATCGACGACTGCACCCCAAAGGCGATCATAGCCGCATCCTGCGGGATCGAACTCAACCGGGTCGTTCACTACAAGCCGCTTCTGGATGCAGCCATCGACCAGGCCGACCACAAGCCCGACTTCTGCGTGATCTTCCAGCGCGAGCAGGAGGTGGCCAAGCTTACTCCCGGTCGCGACGTCGCCTGGCACGAATTCCAATACGGCGTCACCCCCGCCGACTGCGTGCCTGTCGAGGGCAACCACCCGGCCTATATCCTTTATACCTCCGGCACGACCGGCGCGCCGAAGGGTGTGGTCCGCCCCACCGCCGGGCACCTTGTGGCGCTGAACTGGACCATGGCTGCCATCTACAACGTCGGCGCAGGAGATGTGTTCTGGGCCGCAAGTGACGTGGGCTGGGTCGTCGGCCACAGCTACATCTGCTACGCCCCCCTGATCGCGGGCTGCACCACCATCGTCTATGAAGGTAAACCCGTCGGCACGCCTGACGCCGCCGCCTTCTGGCGGGTGATCAATGAGCATAAGGTAAAAAGCTTTTTCACCGCCCCCACCGCGCTGCGCGCCATCAAACGCGACGACCCGGAAGGCAAGCTGGTTCCGTCCCTTCCCACCCTCCAGGCCCTCTACCTGGCAGGTGAGCGTGCCGACCCCGACACGATCCACTGGGCGCAGAACCACTTGAAAGTCCCGGTCATCGACCACTGGTGGCAGACCGAAACCGGCTATGCCATCGCGGCCAACCCGCTGGGGATCGAACACTTGCCCGTCAAGATCGGCTCGCCTTCGGTCGCGATGCCCGGCTACGATGTGCAGGTGCTGGATGAAGGCGGACACCCGGTCAGTCCCGGCACTCTGGGCGCCATTGCGATCAAGCTGCCGCTTCCCCCCGGCACGCTGCCGACCTTGTGGAACGCCGAGGACCGTTTCCGCAGAAGCTACCTCAACCACTTCCCCGGCTACTATGAGACCGGCGATGCGGGCTATGTCGACGCCGACGGCTATCTCTACATCATGGCCCGCACCGACGACGTCATCAACGTCGCGGGCCACCGCCTGTCCACTGGCGCAATGGAGGAGGTTCTGGCCTCCCACAAGGATGTCGCCGAATGCGCGGTGATCGGGGTGGCGGACGACCTGAAAGGCCAGTCGCCTTTGGGGTTTCTCTGCCTCAACAAGGGCTCGAACCGCCCGCATGACGAGGTGGTGAAGGAGTGCGTCAAACTGATGCGCGACCAGATCGGCCCCGTCGCCGATTTCAAGCGCGCCGTGGTGGTTGACCGTCTGCCAAAAACCCGGTCCGGCAAGATACTGCGTGGGACCATGGTCAAGATCGCCGACAGCCAACCTTGGAAGATGCCCGCCACGATCGACGATCCCACCATCCTGGACGAGATCACCACCGCGCTCAAATCACTGGGGTTTGCTCGCGGATAACGCGAAGCCACTGGACTCGGCGCAACCTTTGCGGCAATCTTTGCATTATGCAAAGATCTTTTTCGCATTTCGGGACGATTCGCTGATGATCCAGCCCCGCGTCGACGCGAAGTCCCGGGCGTTGGATGGCCTGCGTCAGGCGGTCGATACGCTTCGACCGTATCTGACAACGCCAGATGAGCAGGCCAACCTGTATTTGATCGACGAAGCCGCAGCCCGACTTGCCCAGCCGGTGCAGGCAGGATTCTCGGGCCTGATGGACTTCGACGCATCCCGGCTTAGCCACCTGCTTGAGATCACCGGCCCCGACCTTGCCGTGGAACTTCTGGCCCGCCTGACCGAAGATCTGACTGCGACCCAGGAAAAGCTGGATCAAGGCGCGGCCACCGCCGACTGGAAACGCCTCCGCGAAGGCAGCCATGTGCTGATCTCGCTGTCAGGCTCGGTCGGGGCAATGTCCCTGCAGACCATGGCGGAAAACCTGAACGCCATCGCCCACCGGCAGGAAAGCGATGCGCTGTCCACCCTGATGCCGCCTCTCGCGGCCGAGCTTGTCAGCCTGATCGAGCTGATCCGCGCCACCCAGCCGCCAAACAGCGCCTACCGATGAAACCCACAACCCCCATGTCCCGCCCGTCGGTGCTTCTGGTGGAAGACACGCTGTCGCTGCAGATGGTCTACCGCTCGATCCTTGCGACTGCAGGGCATCGCGTGGTCGTTGCGGGCACGGCTGCGGACGGGCTCGAACAGTTCCGCACTCATCGGCCCTTGGTCGTGCTTTTGGACCTGATCCTTCCCGACCGCGACGGGCTTGAAGTGATGCGGGACATTCAGGCATTGCAGCCCGAAACCCGTGTGATCGCGATCACCGCCAATGGCTCGGTCAACCGCGCGGTCGAAGCGATGCGGGCCGGGGCGCATGATTTTCTCGTCAAACCCTTCGACGAAGGCCGCTTCCTGTCAGCCGTGCAAAACGCACTGGCCGAGGCCGCCCCGCGCGAACCGGCGAAACCCGATCCGGTGACCCGCAGCCGCGATCCGGGCGAAGTGTCTGATGGATCGGGATTCATCGGCTCGTCCGAGAAGATGCGGCGCTCGTCCGAGACGATGCGGCGCATCCATTCGACCATAAGCTCTGTCGCACGGTCGATGGCCACGGTCTTCATCACCGGGGAAAGCGGCACCGGCAAGGAACTGTGTGCGCTGGCGGTTCATGCCAATTCAAACCGCGCCGCCGGTCCCTTCATCGCTCTGAACTGCGGCGCGATCCCGCAGGACCTGCTGGAATCAGAAGTTTTCGGCCACATGAAGGGCAGCTTCACGGGTGCTATTTCCGACAAGCAGGGCGCCGCCACCGCCGCCGACGGGGGCACGCTTTTCCTCGACGAAATCTGCGAGATGGCCCCGGCCTTGCAAACCAAGCTCTTGCGGTTCCTGCAGACCTCGACCGTCCAGCCGGTCGGCGCGACCCGCCCGCGCAAGGTCAATGTCCGCATCGTCTGCGCGACCAACCGCGACCCGATGGACGCCGTCCGCCGTGGACACTTCCGAGAGGATCTCTACTACCGGCTTTATGTCGTCCCGATCCACATGCCGCCCTTGCGCGACCGTGGCCAGGACGTGATCGAGATCGCCGAGGCTGCCCTTGCCCGCTTTGCGCAGGAAGAAGGCCGCGAGTTCCACGGCCTTGATCCGGCCGTCCGCAACCTGATGCTGTCGCTGCCCTGGCCCGGCAACGTGCGCCAGCTGCTGAACGTCATGCGCAATGTCGTCGTCCTCAACCCCGGCGGCTGGGTTACCTCCGACATGCTGCCTCCCGGCCTTGCCGACGAAGGCCGCGTCTCCGAGCCCGACCCCGGCCCTGCCCGCCTCCCGGATGTTCTCAGCCCCGACAGCCTTCTGGGTCTGACCTTGGCCGAAGCCGAACGGCGGCTGATCGAGGCGACACTGGCGCAATATGCCGGGTCGATCCCCAAGACCGCCCGGGTGCTCGACGTATCGCCCTCGACGCTTTACCGCAAGATCGAGGCGTGGAACGCCAAGGCCAGCTAGAGCCTGCCCGACAAAAGCGGACTCAGGTCTTGACGAAAGACAGGCACCCACGAAAAAGCCGAAGCCTGTCTGACGCCACTTGGCGCGTCGGACAGTCTTTAGACGAACTGCTCGCCGATCAGCCGTTCTTCAAGCCCGTGCCCGGGGTCGAACAACAGCCGGTGGCGGACCGACGTCTCTGTCCGCACCTCGACGCTGATCACATCGCGGACCGACGACCGGCTGTCAGCATCCGCCATCACCGGACGTTTCTCGCCCTCGATGACCTCAAATCGCACTATCGCGCTGGACGGCAACAGCGCGCCCCGCCAGCGCCGCGGCCGAAAGGCCGACATCGCCGTCAACGCCAGCACATCCGACCCGATGGGCAGGATCGGCCCGTGCGCCGAATAGTTGTAGGCCGTGGATCCAGCCGGCGTCGCCACCAGTGCCCCATCGCAGACCAGTTCCTCCAGCCGCATCCGCCCGTCGATCAGCACCCGCAACTTGGCCGCCTGCGGGCCCTGCCGCAGCAGCGACACTTCGTTGATCGCCAGCGCCTGCGTCACCTTGCCCCGGGCGTTTTCCGCCCGCATCGACAGGGGGTTGATCACTGTCTCTTCCGCCGCCGCCAACCGCGCCGGCAAGTCCTCGATGGCATAGAGGTTCATCAGGAACCCGATGGTGCCGCAGTTCATCCCGTAGACTGGCAGACGCTGACCGTGCGCCGCGTGCAGGGTCTGCAGCATGAACCCGTCGCCCCCCAGCGCCACGATCACATCTGCGGTCCGGGGGTCGGCCTGGCCATAAGCCGCTGTCAGCGACTGGAACGCCGCGACCGCCGCCGGTGCCTTCGAGGCCGTGAACCGGATCCGCTGTCGCTGCATGCGCCGTGCCATCCCCATCTGCCCCGACAGTCTTGGCCGCCCGTTCCGGCAAACTCAAGCCCTGCAGCACCGTTTCCTCTATGTCACCCTGGTTTCCGTGCGGCCTCGACATTTCGCGCCCGCGTCATATCTCGTCGCTTAAATGCCTTTCCCGACCCCGGTGCGTGGTCTACATACTCCGGAACCATCACTGCCATGAGGACCCGCCATGAACGCCTCCCACCGCGATACCGGCTTTTTCACCGAACCCCTGTCCTCGCGCGACCCCGAGCTTTTCGGGGCGGTGACGCAGGAGCTTGGCCGCCAGCGCCACGAGATCGAGCTGATCGCCAGTGAAAACATCGTCTCCCGCGCCGTGATGGAGGCGCAGGGTTCGGTGATGACCAACAAGTATGCGGAAGGCTATCCGGGCAAGCGCTACTACGGTGGCTGCCAGTATGTCGACATCGCCGAAAATCTTGCCATCGAACGCGCCTGCAAGCTTTTCGGCTGCAATTTTGCGAACGTCCAGCCGAACTCGGGTTCGCAGGCCAACCAGGGCGTCTTTCAGGCGCTGATCAAGCCCGGAGACACCATTCTTGGCATGTCGCTGGACGCTGGCGGCCACCTTACTCACGGCGCTGCGCCGAACCAGTCGGGCAAGTGGTTCCACGCCGTACAGTATGGGGTCCGAAAGCAGGACCTGACGCTGGACTATGACCAGCTCGCCCAGCTTGCGACCGAGCATAAGCCGAAACTGATCATCGCGGGCGGTTCGGCTATTCCCCGCATCATCGACTTCAAGCGCATGCGCGAGATTGCCGACTCTGTCGGTGCCTACCTTCTCGTCGACATGGCCCACTTTGCGGGCCTCGTGGCCGCTGGCCTCTACCCCAGCCCCTTCCCGCACGCCCATGTCGCGACCACCACCACCCACAAGACCCTGCGCGGGCCCCGTGGCGGGATGATCCTCACGAACGACGAGGATATCGCCAAGAAGGTCAACTCGGCCATCTTCCCCGGCATCCAGGGCGGCCCGCTGATGCATGTTATCGCCGCCAACGCTGCGGCCGGAGTTCAAGACCTACCAGCAGCAGGTCGTGAAAAATGCCCAGGCACTGGCGGATGAGCTGATGAAGGGCGGCCTCGACATCGTTACCGGCGGCACCGACACCCACCTGATGCTCGTCGACCTGCGCCCCAAGGGCGTGAAGGGCAACGCGACCGAGAAAGCCCTCGGCCGTGCCCACATCACCTGCAACAAGAACGGCATCCCCTTCGACACCGAAAAGCCGACAATCACCTCCGGCGTCCGCCTTGGCACCCCGGCGGGCACCACCCGCGGCTTCGGCGAACCCGAATTCCGCCAGATCGGCCGCTGGATCATCGAGGTGGTCGAAGGCCTGGCGGCCAACGGCGAAGAGGGTAACGGCGCCGTCGAGGCCAAGGTGAAAGCCGAGGTCGAGGCGCTTTGCCAGCGCTTCCCGATCTATCCGGATCTGTAGGCCCGACAATCCATCCCGGCAGGGTGCGCTCACGCGCGCCTTGCGACCATTCCACAAACGGCCTCAGAAAGACATCGCGACGGCAAGGCTTGCCTTGCGAGTATCTTCTCCGCCGCCCGAATAGTCGCTTTCCGACCATTCGACGTCGACACTCACATTCTCTCCGGCGTCCCACGACGCCCAGATCGCCCGGCCGTCGCCCTTGAAGAGGTTGACTGTGGACACCGGCGACGTTTGCTTTGATCGTGCAAGGCCAACTTCAACAGGCCCAAAGTCATACGAGATCGACTGGCCAATGTAAGTGATTTCATAGGCGGCCTGTTCCGCGTTTCTGATGACCAACGGTGTGCGGTGTATACGGCTAAGGATGATGTTGACGCCGTTGTAGGTTGCCCCGAGGCTCAGGGAATTAAACCTGTCGTCGCGACCCTTGTCGTAACCTGCACCCGCAAACACGGCAGCGTCTCCAAAATCGCGGCTCCACGTCAACCCAGCGGCTTCGCTGTCGTAGGCAGAGCCAAAATTTCCTGTCGCCTCGGATTTGGACGCCGACAGCGTGAAATCCCCAAGAGTGATGTCGGCCCGAAGGGTCCGGAAATTCGGCGCCTGTCCCGGCCCGCTGCCAAGCTCTCCACGATAGCCGGCACTTCCGGCGCCATCACCGATGCTCATCCAGACGGCATTCCCACCATCGATCAGTGATCCGCCCTGACCGACCTCACGCGTTGCCAGGTCAAACGCGCTTTCCATGTCCCCATAACTCAGGGTGATCATCGGCGTCCCGGCATAGACAGCCACGTCAACCTCTGTGCCGCCAAATTCGCTGCTTCCACCAGCGATGACGCCCCCTGGTCGCACACGATCATAGTTCGACGAATTGCCCAGCTGCCACCTTACTCGGGCAATGGCGCCCAATCGCAGTGGATCAAGGACCTCGAACTCAATACGTCCTGTCGCGTCCGCTCGAAGGACCGGACCCTTGTATTGAAAGCCAAATCCCCCAATGCCAACGGTCCTCTCGCTCAAATACCCAAAACCGATCCGGCCGTCGTAACTGTAGGTCACCGCGTCCTGTGCCATCGCGGCAGAGCCAGTGAAACCGGCAAAGGTCATCAAAGCAATTCCAGCGCGCATTTGCTGTCTCCACGCAAGAAATCCTGCGTAAAGCGAAACACAGCTCTCTAATTTGTTCAACGAGACCGCATCCGGCTCCGTCAAGGCTTCGGTCGCTGTTGCCGCGTCGCATCATCGCTTGCGCGAGCACTCTTCCAGGTTTGACGGGTGCCGCACAGAAACGGGCGCAGCAGTGAAATTGTCAGGCCGTATTCCCAATGCGTCTAAGGCGTTCAAATTCTCGGGTGATTTCGCCATCGATCAGCATGATCCGATTCAGTACCTTCTGCAGGTTCTGGCGCATCTGCATCCGGCTTTGTGCGGCAGTCACGCTGGCTTGGCGCTGCATGTTGCCTGCCTGGAGCAAAAGAATCGTATCCTCTGCCATGGCCAGCCCCAGGTCGACCAGAAGACTGGCCTCCTTGGGGATCTTTACCGGAACCGGCCCGTTGGTCGTCGGAACCTTCAACTTTTTCAGTTCTCCCGCCACTTTCCGCAGCGTATCGGTTGCTTTCGCAGCGCCTTCCAGTTCTGGCCCGATCGACTTCATCAGGCTGGCCTTCGTGGCTATGCCGCCTGAGCCAAACAATTTCAGGACCCGGTTTGCAGACTGGATTGCCCGATCCTGCGTCGAAAAGGCCAAAGCCGCTTTCTTGTCGGCTGCAGACAGCCCGATCCTCACAATGTCGCAAACCATCAGGGTCGCAGCCCAGACCGCTGCCATGTTTGCAGCATTGATGGCTTCGCCTTCGTAGCGATCCACATCCCGAAGACTGCTTCTGATATCGTTCGCGACCGATTGCACCATCTGCCGCTGAGCTTGCAATGCCGTCAGGTTCGACCAAGGCGTACTGAAATCCACAATGGGTGGTTGGTCACTCAATGTCGTCTCCCTCCAGAAGGCGAAGGCGCCGTTTGCCTTGGAAGGCTACCAAATTTTTGCCAATTTCACTAGTGTCATGGCCGATCAATCCGGAAGACCGCGCTCGTCGCAGCATTCAATCCGCCAGCTTGGCTTTGGCGCGTGAAGACATGCATCGGGTCGCGTCTTTTTGCATAAGGCGCATATGACATTGGTCCAATGCAGGCCATCAGCCACCATGCCCGATTCGTCCCGCAAGGTTAACGCCTCGGAACCAAGACGCGCGTAGAGACGCAAGGATGACGGATTGAAGGCCCCCGATTTCCCGACGAGTGGCGAGATTAACCCAGCGTTCCCAAACGGTTGAATATCCGTTCGGCTCCCGCCTCCTGTGACTCCGAAATCCACTGTTCTCCCTTCGCGACCCGTGTCCCACTGCCCCGTCGCGATCCCCCACCTTGACGCCCACCCCTGCCCCCGGTCACATCCTGCAACCCCGGCCCGCAGGAACTTGCATGACGACCCCCGACACCCGTTCCCTCGAACACCGCATGGGCGACTGGGCCCGCGCTAGGCTCCCCTTCGCTGTGGCCGAACTGGTGATGTTCATCCTGAAACAGGGCTGGGCCTGCCTTTTCGGTGGCCTCCTCCTCCTCGCCATCATCGGCAGCAAGGCCGTCTGGCAGCCCGACTGGCCCCTCCACCGCTACGACGCGCTTTTCGTCCTCGCCATCGCCACGCAGGTCCTGTTCCTTGCGACGAAACTCGAAACCTGGGAGGAAGCCCGCGTCATCCTTCTCTTCCACCTCACCGGCACCGCGATGGAGTGGTTCAAGGTCCACGCAGGCTCCTGGGCCTACCCCGAGCCCGGGATCTTCAAGCTGATGGGCGTGCCCCTCTTCTCGGGCTTCATGTATGCCGCCGTCGGCAGCTACATGGCCCGCGTGATCCGCGTCTTTGACATGCGCTTTGCGCCCTACCCCAGCTTCCCGCTGACCGTCGCGCTGGCCGTGGCGATCTACGTCAACTACTTCGCGCACCACTTCCTGCCCGACATCCGGCTGGTCCTGTTCGTGGCAACCGTCGTGCTTTACGGGCGCACAAGGATCTGGTTCCGCATCCATGACCGGCACTGGTGGATGCCGCTGCCCGTCGCGGCCTTCCTGTCGGCACTGGCTCTGTGGGTGGCCGAGAACGTCGGCACCGCCACCGGAACCTGGATCTACTCCGGTCAGGTCCCGGGCGAGACGGTGAGCCTTGCCAAGCTCGGCTCCTGGTATCTCCTGCTCTACGTGGCCTTCGTGACCGTGACGCTGGTCACCAGAAGGGCGCTGTCGTCAGGGCCGCTGCAGGGCGGCCAGGCCGGTGTCATGGTCACCAGAATGTAAACGTCCACAGCCAAGCTATTGATTCAGTTGCGGTCGCAGCGGTGCCCGCGTGCGGGCAGGTAGTCAGAAATACCCGCGCCAGGCCAGGAAGCCCGCAATCGCCATGGCCAGCACCAGAACACCAAACCCGACCGAGCCGATCATCCCGGCAAAGTAGTCCCGCCTGCGTCCGACCGGGTCGATCGCGATGAGATGTTTCAGGCAGACATCATAGGCCTCGGTCACCTCGCCCATGTCGATCTGCCCCAGAAGCTTCGGATTCTGTGCTTTCTGCGCCGAGGCGGCCAGCAGCCGTCCTGCGTCCCGCACCTTGCGCGGCAGCGTCCGCCCAGCACGCTTCATCTTGGCCGAAAGGCCGCGCCCGCCAAGTCCCAGCCTCTCTTCCAGAAGCTGCGCCACCCGATCCGCCATTTGCTGGATCGTCACAGCACTCATCTTGCCACCCTCCGAGACCCGGTGCCGAACCTAGTTGCGATTGCCGGGATGATCAACCGCCCAAGGTCGACGGCGCTGGCCTGAAGCTCTCGATTTCGCTAAGAAAACTCATGCTTGCCACAATCCGCCACCCCGCCAGCGCCGCACCCGAGGCCCCGACCCTCGTCATCGCCCACGGCCTCTATGGCTCGGGCCGGAACTGGGGGGTGATCGCGCGCCGCCTTGCGGACCGGCGGGACGTGGTGGCCGTCGACATGCGCAACCATGGAGAGAGCCCCCGCTTCCCGACCCAATCCTATCCCGAAATGGCCGCCGACCTCGCCGAGGTGATCGAAAGTCTCGGGGCGCCGGTCGATCTTCTGGGGCACTCGATGGGCGGCAAGGCCGCGATGCAACTGGCACTGACCAGGCCCGACCTGATCGGCCGGCTGGTCGTGGCCGACATCGCCCCGGTCGCCTATACCCATGACCAGACCAGCAATGCGCAGGCAATGGCCAGCCTCGACCTTGCCAGCATCACCACGCGGGCGGAGGCGGATGCCGCGCTGGCCCTGCGGATCGACGACCCCAGCCTGCGCGCCTTCTTCCTGCAGTCGCTGGACATGCGCCAGCACCCGCCGCGCTGGAAGCTGAACCTTCCCGTGCTGGAGACAGAGATGCCGACGATCGTCGGCTGGCCGGGCACCGACGGCCAGTTCCCGCGGCCCGCCCTGTTCCTGACCGGCGCGGAAAGCTCGTATGTTCGTCCAGAACACCGCGAAACGATCCGGGCACTCTTTCCGAAGTCCCGGTTCGCCAGGATCCCCGACGCGGGCCATTGGCTGCACGCGGAAAAACCGAGGGAGTTCGAAGAGACGGTCCGGGTCTTCCTGGAAGCCTGACCTAGTCGATCTGCCGGGCCACTGCCCATGAAATTGGCACGGCCAGCGCAGCCCCAAGAGCCGCGGCGATCAGGATGGGCCAGAGATTGACATAGCCCATCGAAAGCACGGCGATCACCGCGGTTCCCGCCATCGCAGTTGCGATCATCGAATAGAGTATCATCATCAAGCGCAGCATCGGTATGCCTCCAAGGATTGCCGAATCCTTCTGTGGCACAACAGCGAACAGGCCGCGTTGATCGGCATCAAGCGGCAGAATTTTACCGTCGGGCGTGCTATCTGTTCTGGTGCCGTCAGGCTGACCGCAGGACAGCCACAAGGGTTGCCGCGCCTAACCTGACCGGATTGCCTTTCATCGACGAGGCCTCCAGCGCGGCCTCGGCGATCCGGTCGTGGTCAGCAGCCCGCACGCCCAGCGCTGCGAGGTCCGGCAAGCCCTCGCCCCGTGCCCAAAGCTGCAGGGCCGCAGGCGCTTCCATCGGAGCACAGCCCAGGCCTTCGGCCAGGATCGCGCAAACCTCGTCCAGCCGGTCTCGTGCCACGCTGGTCGCAGCTGAACGGTTTGCCGCCAGAACCGGACCGAGCAGCGTCCCGCAAATCACACCATGCGCAGCACCCGTCATGCCGCCGATCACGCCCGCGAGCCCGTGCACTGCACCCAACCCGGCATTCGCCAGCGCCAACCCGCCGCACAGGCTGACCCAGGCCATGTGATCCCGCGCTTCCGGGTCTTCGCCCTGCATCAGCCGCATCAGCGCCCGCAGTCCCTTGCCAATCGCCGGCCGCGTCAGGGCGTCGGTGTAGGGCGTCGCCTTGACCGAGACGAAGGGCTCGATCACCTGGGTCACCGCATCAAGCCCCGAGGCCAGCGTCACCGCTTTTGGGCAACCATCCGTCAGGCCGGGATCGACGATGGCCAGCCTCGCGACCATCCGGTCGTCGCGGAGGGAGACCTTGCGGCCAAGCTCCGGCAGGCCGATGACCGCGTTCTTGGTGACCTCCGCCCCGGTTCCCGCGGTGGTCGGCAGCGCGATGAAAGGCAAGGGGACGGCTATCAGGGGCTGGCCTTTGCCGACGACTTCCAAGTATTCCATTGGCCCGTCCGGTGCCGGGATCAACGCGGCCAGCGCCTTGCCAAGGTCAAGCGCCGCGCCGCCGCCGATGGCCACGACCCAGTCCGGGCGGTGAGCGCGCGCGGCGGTCAGGGCAGTTTCAAGGTCGGCCAGCGTTGGTTCCCCTGCACAGGGCTGGGCGAGGACCCCGGGACCAAGTGCTTCCAGCAGCCAGGCGGCGCGCGCCGGGTTGGTGCCATGGACGACAATCCCTCTCAACCCGTAGCCCCGGATCAGACCGGGAGCCTTCGCTGCCTCACCTCGGCCAAAGAGGATGCGACCGGGTGCGGTGATCCCGAAGGGGGTCATACCGACATCGTGGCGGCGATGGCCTTGCCCCAGCGGGCGTATTTCGCGTCGCGGGTAACGGCGTCCATCTGCGGCGTGAAACGGCGGTCGAGCGCCCAGGATTTCGCGAACTCCTCCGGCCCTCCAATCACACCCGCCTGCATCGCGGCAAGGTAGGCGGCACCAAGCGCCGTCGTCTCGGTCACCTTCGGCCTGTCCACGGGGGCGCCGAGGATGTCGGACAAGAACTGCATGGTCCAGTCGCTTGCCGTCATCCCTCCGTCGACCCTCAGGACACCCTGCGCCTCGGTCCCCCAGTCGGCCCGCATCGCCTCCAGAAGGTCGCGGGTCTGGTAGCCGACGCTTTCTAGGGCGGCCCTTGCGAACTCGGCCGGGCCGGAGTTGCGGGTCAGGCCGAAGACCGCCCCCCGGCTGTCAGGCCGCCAGTAGGGCGCGCCAAGACCGGTGAAGGCGGGCACGAGGATCACGCCCTGTGCTTCCTCTGCCTTCTCTGCGAGGGGTTGCGTCTCCTTGGCCTCGCGGATGATCTTGAGTCCGTCGCGCAGCCACTGAACCACGGCACCAGCGATGAAGATCGAGCCCTCAAGGGCGTAGGTCGGCTGGCCCTTCAGCTGGTAAGCGATGGTGGTGAGAAGCCGGTTCTTCGAGGGCACCATGTCGGCCCCGGTGTTGAGAAGGGCAAAGCAGCCGGTGCCGTAGGTGGACTTCATCATCCCGGGTTGGAAGCAGGCCTGACCGACGGTCGCCGCCTGCTGGTCACCGGCGACGCCGAGGATCGGGATTTCGCGTCCGAAAAGATCGGGGCGGGTCATGCCGAAGGCGGCGGCGCAGTCCTTTACCTCGGGGAGGAGGGAGAGGGGGATGTCGAGGAGGTTGCAGATGTCGGTGTCCCAGCCACCCCTGGCGATGTTGTAAAGTAGCGTGCGGGAGGCGTTGGTCGCGTCGGTCGCGTGGACGCGTCCCCCTGTCAGGTTCCAGATCAGCCAGGTGTCGACCGTCCCGAAGGCAAGCTCTCCGGCCTCGGCCTTCGCGCGGGCACCGTCGACGTGGTCGAGGAGCCACTTGACCTTGGTGCCGGAAAAATACGGGTCGAGGAGGAGCCCG
Organism: Paracoccaceae bacterium; assembly: GCA_009773055.1. GTDB lineage: Bacteria > Pseudomonadota > Alphaproteobacteria > Rhodobacterales > Rhodobacteraceae > Tabrizicola. Next base: position 10,492 of record WOUW01000018.1, on the reverse strand, counting down.
GTGCGGGCGGTGATCATCGCCTCGTGGCCGGCGTCTTTCAGGGCGGCGCAGGTGTCGGCGGTGCGGCGATCCTGCCAGACGATGGCGGGGTGGATCGGCTGGCCGGTCTTGCGGTCCCAGATCAGGGTCGTCTCGCGCTGGTTGGTGATGCCGATGGCGGCGATGTCGGTCGCGGCGACCCCGGCCTTCTCGATCACGGACCGGGCTGTGGCAGCGACGGAGGACCAGAGGTCGGCGGGGTCGTGTTCCACCCAGCCGGGGCGGGGGTAGGATTGGGGAAACTCTTCCTGGGCGGACGCGACGGGGCGGAGGGCCCCCGACTGATCGACCCCGAACAGGATCGCGCGGGAGGAGGTGGTGCCCTGGTCGATGGCGAGGATATGGGTCATTTGGTCGGGCCTGCGAGGAAGGTGCCCACGCGCGGGCAGGGAATCGGACTGAACGATTTCAATGGGTTGACTGCGGACGTTTAGGAAATCTTAACGGTAGGATGGTGCCGGACACCAGCAGCCGGGAGCAAGAATTTTCGAAAATTCCTGCAAATTCCTTCGAAGGAATTTGGCGCGGGCGGCACCGTTCGGCACCGCCCGCGCCACGCATCACTTACTGCCAGGACTTGATCAGCTCGTCATAGCTGATGGTTTCCGGCGTCGGATCTTCGTTTTCAAGCTTCGCCACCGGCGCGCCGGGAGCGTCAAGCCAGACCTGCGGGTCCTGCGGCTCGTTCATCTTCGGGCCGATGTCGCCCTGAACGCCCGACTTTTCGATCCGCTCAAGCACCTTTTCCTGCTCTTCGCAGAGGGCATCCAGCGCTTCCTGCGGGGTCTTGTCGCCCGACATGGCATCGCCGATGTTCTGCCACCACAGCTGCGCCATCTTCGGATAGTCCGGGATATTGGTGCCGGTGGGCGACCACTGAACGCGGGCGGGTGAGCGGTAGAACTCGATCAGACCGCCCAGTTTCGGCTTCTTCACGTCCACGGTCTTCGAGGTCACGAACTGTGCGTAAAGCCAGGCGGCCTGCGCACGGTCCACCGGGGTCGAGTTCATCAGCGTCCAGGAGCCAGCGTCCTGATAGCCGATCTTCTGGCCGTTCTGCCAGTAAGCCCCGTGCGGCGAGGGGGCCATGCGCCATTTCGGCGTGCCGTCCTCGTTCATCACCGGGGTGCCTTCGACAACCGAAGCCGCGGTGAAGGCGGTATACCAGAACATCTGCTGGGCAATCCCGCCCTGGGCAGGAACCGGACCGGCTTCACTGAAGGTCATGCCTTGCGCTTCCGGCGGCGAGTACTTCTGCAGCCACTCGATCGCCTTGGTCACGGCATAGACCGCCGCCGCGTCGTTGGTTGCACCACCACGCGCCACGCAGGAGCCGACAGGACGCGAGTTTTCGTCAACGCGCACGCCCCATTCGTCGACCGGCAGGCCGTTCGGTTCGCCCACATCGCCCATACCAGCCATGGACATCCACGCATCGGTGTAGCGCCAGCCAAGCGAGGGGTCCTTCTTGCCGTAGTCCATGTTGCCATAGACGCCGGTTGCCGGTCCGCCCGCATAGGACATGTCGCGTCCGGTGAAGAACTCGGCGATGTCCTCGTAGGCCGACCAGTTGACCGGAACGCCGAGGTCGTAGCCATACTTGGCCTTGAAGTCGTCCTTGGTCTTCTGGTCGTTGAACCAGTCGTAGCGGAACCAGTAAAGGTTCGCGAACTGCTGGTCGGGAAGCTGGTAGAGCTTGCCGTCCGGGCCGGTGGTGAACGAAATGCCGATGAAGTCGGCAAGGTCCAGACCGGGGTTGGTCACCGCTGCGCCGTCGCCTGCCATCCAGTCGGTCAGGTTCCGGGCCTGCTGATAGCGCCAGTGCGTGCCGATGAGATCAGAGTCGTTGATATAGGCGTCGTAAATGTTCTCGTTGGTCTGCATTTGGGTCTGCAGTTTTTCGACAACGTCGCCTTCGCCGATCAGGTCATGCGTCACCTTGATGCCGGTGATCGCGGTGAACGCCGGGGCCAGCACGGTGGATTCGTAGACATGGGTGTCGATGGTTTCCGAAACGACCTTGATCTCCATGCCTGCATAGGGTGCTGCGGCGTCGATGAACCACTGCATCTCGGCCTCTTGCGCGGCGCGGTCGAGCGAGGAAAGCTCTCCGATTTCGGCATCAAGAAAGGCTTTCGCCGCCTCGATGTCTGCCCAGGCCGGGATGCCTGTGGCCATGAGCGCAAGCGCCATGGCTGTTGCGGTTGAACGTAGTCTCATGTGATTCCTCCCAGAATGTTGAGACGTTTCAGTTTGGTCTTGCCCGGGTCGGCTGCCCGCCCCGGGGTCGTCAGGCCCCTCGTCAGACCCAGCGGAAGACTGCCGCGGCATAGACGAGAGCAAGGAGAAGCGCGCCCCAGAGAGCGTCGGGGCCCGCAAAGAAGAGCCAGCCAAGGTGGATGAAGGCTGTGCCCAGAAGGGTGATGAACAGCCGGTCGCCGCGCGTCGTCTCGATCCGCAGGATGCCGACGCGCGGGGTTTCGGGAAAGCGGATCGCCAGCAGCGTCATGATGATGAGAAGGCTGGCGATGCACCAGAAGAACAGCGCGACCGGGAAGGTCCAGGCCATCCAGAAGCCGGGGATCAGCTGCCCGGTCCAATCGCGGACACCTTCATCATCGACGGGAACAGCCCAGAGGATAAGGGCGAGGATCGCCGCCATTATCGCGGCGAGGGTGAGGTAGATCGGGGTCCAGCGGGTTTGTGACATCACACCCTCCCCAGGGCGAAGCCCTTCGCGATGTAGTTGCGGACGAAGTAGATCACGAGCGCCCCCGGCACGAGGGTCAGGACCCCAGCGGCGGCAAGGACGCCCCAGTCCATGCCGCTGGCGCTGACAGTGCGGGTCATCGTCGCGGCGATGGATTTCGCGTTCACGGTGGCAAGCGTGCGAGAGAGAAGCAGCTCTACCCACGAGAACATGAAGCAGAAGAAGGCCGCCACACCGATGCCAGAGGCGATGAGGGGCATGAAGATCCTGACGAAGAACCTTCCGAAGGAGTAGCCGTCGATATAGGCGGTCTCGTCGATCTCTTTCGGGACGCCCCGCATGAAGCCTTCCAGGATCCAGACCGCCAGCGGCACGTTGAACAGGCAATGCGCAAGCGCGATGGCGATGTGCGTATCAAAGAGCCCGACCGACGAGTAAAGCTGGAAGAACGGCAGCGCAAAGACGGCGGGCGGGGCCATGCGGTTGGTCAGAAGCCAGAAGAACAGGTGCTTGTCGCCCATGAAGTTGTAGCGGCTGAAGGCATAGGCGGCGGGCAGCGCCACGGTCAGCGAGATGACCACGTTCATTGTGACGTAGATCAGCGAGTTGACATAGCCCATATACCAGCTTGGGTCGGTCAGGATGGTCACGTAGTTCTGCAGAGTGAAGTTCTGCGGCCAGAGCGTGAAGGTCGAGGTGATCTCGGTGTTGGTCTTCAGGCTCATGTTGATCAGCCAGTAGATCGGGATCAGCAGGAACATCAGGTAGACCGTCATGACGATGGCAGAGGAGCGGATGCGCATCAGCGGTTCTCCTCACGGTCGAGATTGGTCATGGCGGTGTAGAAGACCCATGAGATCAGAAGGATGACGAGGAAGTACATGATCGAGAAGGCGGCGGCGGGGCCGAGGTCGAACTGCCCGGTCGCCATCTTGGCCAGGTCGATGGACAGGAAGGTGGTCGAGTTGCCAGGGCCGCCGCCGGTGAGGACGAAGGGCTCGGTGTAGATCATGAAGCTGTCCATGAAACGAAGGAGGACGGCGATCAGCAGGACGCCCTTCATCTTCGGCAGTTCGATGTAGCGGAAGACGGACCAGCGGGTCGCCTGGTCGATCTTGGCGGCCTGGTAGTAGGCCTGGGGGATCGACTGGAGGCCCGCGTAGCACAGGAGGGCGACGAGCGAGGTCCAGTGCCAGACGTCCATGATCACGACAGTAATCCAGGCGTCGAGGGGGTCGTTGGTATAATTGTAGTCGATGCCCAGGGCGGCGAGGGTGTGGCCGAGAAGCCCGATGTCGACCCGGCCGAAGATCTGCCAGATGGTGCCGACGACGTTGAACGGGATCAGAAGCGGCAGCGCCATCAGGACTAGGCAAAAGCTGGCCCAGAAGCCGGACTTCGGCATGTTCAGCGCGATGAAGATGCCCAAGGGAACCTCGATCGCCAGGATGATCAGCGAGAACAGGATCTGGCGGCCAAGCGCGTCGTGCAGGCGGTCGGAGGTGATCTGATCCTCGAACCAGTCGAGACCGGCCCAGAAGAATTCGTTGTTCCCGAAGGTGTCGTTGAAAGCGTAGTTGACCACCGTCATCAAGGGCAGGATCGCCGAGAAGGCGACCAGCACGAGGACGGGCAGGACGAGGAACCAGGCCTTGTTGTTCTGGGTCTTTTCCATCGGTCAGGCCCCCCGTCCATTTTCTGGCGGCGCGACGCGCCAGTCGTTTGCGTAGACGTTGATCTTTCCGGCCGCGAAGGCGACCCGGGGGTCGGACGGAATGGTCATCCCTTCCGGCAGGATCGCGTTCAGGGGCTGGCCCTGAAACTCGGCCCGGACGATGCGGTGGCGGCCGACGTCCTCGACCCGTTTCACGGTGACGGGCAGGCCCTGATCCGAGATCGTCACATAGTCCGGGCGAATGCCGATCTGGGTGCGGCCCGTCGTTTGGCCATACGCCGCACCGAGAGGCACCGAAACGCCGCCAAGCAGCGCCTCGGATCCCGAAATCTCGGCGTTCAGCAGGTTCATCCCCGGCGAGCCGATGAAATAGCCGACGAAAGTGTGCGCCGGAGTTTCGAACAGCTCTTCCGGGGTGCCCATTTGCACCACCCGGCCTTCGTGCATCACGACGACCTTCTGCGCGAAGGTCAGAGCCTCGGTCTGATCGTGGGTGACGTAAATCATCGTGTGGCCAAACTCGCGGTGGAGATCCTTGAGCTGGGTCCGGAGTTCCCATTTCATGTGCGGGTCGATCACGGTCAGCGGCTCGTCGAAGAGGATCGCATTCACGTCCTCGCGCACCATGCCACGGCCAAGGCTGATCTTCTGCTTGGCATCTGCCGTCAGGCCCTGGGCCTTACGGTTCAGGATGTCCTCCATCCCGATCATCTGCGCGATCTGGCCAACCCGCTTGGCGATATAGGCGGCATCCATGCCCCGGTTGCGCAAGGGAAAGGCCAGGTTGTCGCGCACGGTCATCGTGTCGTAGACGACCGGGAACTGGAACACCTGGGCGATATTGCGCTCGGTGGTCGCGGCGTCCGTCACGTCGCGGTCCCCGAAAAGAACGCGGCCCTGGGATGGGCGCACCAACCCCGAGATGATGTTCAGAAGCGTGGTCTTGCCGCAGCCCGAAGCGCCAAGAAGGGCATAGGCGCCGCCGTCCTGCCAGACGTGGTCCATCTCTTTCAGCGCATAGTCGGCGTCGCTGGTCGGATTGGCCAGGTAGCTATGGGCAAGGTTGGAAAGCGTGATCCGGGACATTCAGGCCGCCATCGCGTAAGGGGCGGGCGCGGCAAGGCGGCCCGTGTTGTCAAAGAGATAGACATGTGCGGGATCGACGAAGACCGAGGTCTGCGCGCCGGCAGTCAAGGGATGCACCCCGTGGATCAGCCCGACCCATCGGTCGTCGCCATGGGTCAGGTGGACAAAGGTTTCCGACCCGGTGATTTCGGTCGCGCCAAGGGTGCAGCGGAATTCCACGGCATCGCCGGTGTGACGGTTCAGCCTGATATGATTGGCGCGAAAGCCCGCAGTATAGGTGCCATCGGGCAGATCGCGGGTCGTGCCTTCGGCAGAGGCATGGGCGCTGTCGCCAAAGGTCAGGCGGCCCGCTTCCTTGCGGCAGGGGACGAAGTTCATCGGCGGGTCGCTGAAAACGCGGGCGGTCTGCGCGTCGGCGGGCAGGCGATAGACCTGCGGCGTCGGGCCGAATTGGGTTACGCGGCCTTCCCACAGGGTCGCAGTGTTGCCGCCCAGAAGCAGCGCTTCTTCCGGTTCGGTTGTGGCATAGACGAAGATCGCGCCCGAGGCTTCGAAGATACGGGGAATTTCGACGCGCAGCTCCTCGCGCAGCTTGTAGTCTAGGTTCGCCAGCGGTTCATCCAGCAGGACGAGGCCCGCGCCCTTGACCAGCGCCCGAGCCAGGGCACAGCGCTGCTGCTGGCCGCCGGAGAGTTCGAGCGGTTTGCGGGTCAGCATCGGGGTCAGGCGCAGCATGTCGGCGGTCTCGCGGACGGCCTTGTCGATCTCGGCCTGCGGCTTGCCCATCAGGCGCAGAGGCGACGCGATGTTTTCGTAGACGGTGAATCCGGGGTAGTTGATGAATTGCTGGTAGACCATCGCAACCTTGCGGTTCTGGACCTTCACCCCGGTCACGTCGCTGCCTTCCCAGAGGATCCGGCCCGACGAGGGCTTGTCGAGCCCCGCCATCAACCGCATCAGCGACGTCTTGCCCGATAGCGTCGGGCCCAGAAGCACGTTCATTGTGCCGTTCTGCAAGGTCAGATCCGTGGGGTGGATATGAGCCCTGCCACCGACCGACCGTGCGACCCCTTGAAGTTCCAGCGTCATCGCGTCCCCCTATTCCGCCGCCGGGCGTGCAGCCCGCGACGCATCCGCCATGAAGCGGTCGAGTGTCTCGATCTGGTCCGCCGTCATGCGCAGGCCCAGCTTGGAGCGCCGCCAGACGACATCCGCCGCCGACTGCGCGAATTCGCGCGACATGAGCCAGCGAACCTCGGCCTCGGTCAGCGTGGCACCGAAGTCCTGGCCAAGGGCGCTTGCCGTGGTGGCCGACCCCAGGATCAGCCCGGCCTCGGTTCCATAGGCGCGGACCAGCCTTGCGGCCCAGTAGTCGGTCAGAAACGGGTGTGCGGTCTTGAGGTTGCTGACCAGTTTGGCCACCCCGTCATGCGGAAAGTCACCGCCGGGAAGCGTGACGCGGGCCGTCCAGGCGGGCTTGGCCTGCGGGAAGAACCGCGTCAGCTTGGCCAGTGCGGATTCGGCAAGGCGGCGGTAGGTGGTGATCTTGCCGCCAAAGACGTTCAAGAGCGGCGGGCCGTTTTCATCCAGGCTGAGGACATAGTCGCGGGTCACAGCCGTGGCCGACTTGGCCCCGTCGTTGTATAGTGGCCTGACGCCGGAATAGGTCCAGACCACATCGTCCTGCGTTACCGGTTTGGCGAAATACTGGCTGGCGAAGGCCAGGAGATAGTCACGCTCCTCGTCTGTGCAGCGGGCATCCTTCGGGGCGGACTGGTGGTCCTTGTCGGTGGTCCCGATCAGGGTGAAGTCCTGTTCGTAGGGAATGGCAAAGATGATGCGGCCATCGGTGCCCTGGAAGAAGTAACAACGATCGTGGTCGAAAAGCTTTTTCGTCACGATATGGCTGCCGCGGACCAGCCGCACACCTTCGGACGAGTTGATGCGCGCGACGTTGCGGATCACGTCTTCGACCCAGGGGCCGCCGGCGTTGACCAGCGCGCGGGCTTGATGCGTCTCGGCCCCGTTCGGGCCTTCGGTGGCAAGGTGCCACAGGCCGTCCCGTCGCTCGGCGCTGACCACGCGGGTCCGGGTGAGGATGCGCGCACCCCGCGCCTCGGCGTCGCGGGCGTTCAGGACGACAAGGCGCGAATCCTCGACCCAGCAGTCGGAATACTCGAACGCCTTGCGGAAGCGCGGGTGGAGCGGCTTCCCGGCCGCGTCCTGCGTCAGGTCGATCGTGCGGGTCGCGGGCAGGATCTTGCGACCGCCCATGGTGTCATACATGTAGAGACCAAGGCGGATCAGCCAGTCGGGGCGACGCCCACGTGCCCAGGGCATGACCCAGCGCAGAAGGCGCGACGTGGGGGTGTCGGTCTCGAACCGCATGTCGGGGCTGAGGGGCAGCACGAAACGCATCGGCCAGGAAATGTGCGGCATCGCGACAAGGAGGGTTTCGCGTTCCTCCAGCGCCTCGCGGACCAGGCGGAACTCGAAATATTCCAGATAGCGCAGCCCGCCGTGGAATAGCTTGGTCGACGCCGAGGAGGTGCCTTGGGCAAGGTCGCCCTGTTCGGCAAGCGTCACTGTCAGACCGCGACCGGTGGCGTCGCGGGCGATGCCGCAGCCATTGATCCCGCCGCCAATGATGAAGAGATCGCTTGCGACCCCTGTCCTGCCGTCTGTCACTATGGGTTCCTCCCCCGGCGCATAGCTGTGCCGATTGTGACAACTTCGTCAACGGCAATCTTTCGTTTTCGCGCGCATTTCGGCTAAACGAACATCGTCGCACAATGCTCTTACGTAATTGCTGCGTATGCACGATCATTTTTCTGCATTCGCAAACAAACGAACAGTGGCGCGCAATCGCAGAAATCCGCTGACACAAGCGCTTTGGCATGGCAGAAGACGCGAAAGGCGAAAGGACCCGACGTGGCGCTGAACTTCCGGCAGACCGAGATTCTGGAGCTGGCCCGTGCCGAGGGCCGGGTGATGGTCGAGGATCTGGCGCAGCGGTTCGACGTCACGTTGCAGACGATTCGCCGCGATCTGTCGGACCTTGCCGATGCGGGCCACCTGGACCGGGTGCATGGCGGGGCGATGCTGCGCACGGGTGTCGCGAACATCGGCTACGAGGCGCGGCGGCGGATGAACGAGGGCGCGAAAGCCGCGATTGCGCGGGCTTGTGCGGCCTCGATCCCGGACAATTGCAGCCTGATCCTGAACCTTGGGACCACGACCGAAGCCGTCGCGCGCGAGCTTCTGTCGCACCGCAACATCACGGTCATCACCAACAACATGAACGTGGCGAATATCCTGGTGGCCAATCCGGGCTGCGAGATCGTGGTGGCGGGCGGCGCGCTGCGGCGGACGGATGGCGGTCTGGTCGGCGAGCTGACAACGCAATTCTTCGAGCAGTTCAAGGTCGACTATGCGGTGATCGGCGCCTCGGCCCTGGACCGGGACGGCGACCTTCTGGACTTCGACCTGGCAGAAGTGCGGGTGTCGAAGGCGATTATTCGACAAGCACGGCGGGTCTTTCTGGTTGTCGATCATTCCAAGCTGGGCCGTTCGGCCCCCGCGCGGCTGGCGTCGCTGTCAGAGATTACCCGGCTCTTCACCGACGAGCCCCTGCCCGAAGACCTGATGCGGAAATGCGCGGACTGGGGAACCGAGGTGCAGGTGGTGTCTTAAGCCGCCAGAAGCGGGGCCATCCGGCGCGCGAAGGCGTCCGAAGACAGCCAGAGGCGCAGCGCGTCGTGGGCCTGGGTCGTGATGCGGAGCCGGAGCGCCTCATCGCCAAGAAGCCTGTGCAGGACATCGGAGAAATCCGACAGGTCCCAGGCCACGGGCGCATAGGTTTCCCAAGGGACGAAGATATCGGGGTCGGTCTCGATATGGCTCATGTCCGGCTTAAGCAGAACCGCCCCGGTCAGCACCGCCTCATAGTCGCGCCAGCACACTTCGCCATAGCCGAAAGGGCTGAGGCAGACCTTGGAGTGGCGCATCTCGGACAGGAACCGCGCCTGATGCACGCCAGCGCCCCGCACCACGGTCACGCCCTTCAGCGCCGAGACTGCCGCGTCCGCCTCGGCCCGCATGGCGCGATACCAGGGGGTGCCGTCTAGTTCGAACCTTGCGTGCAGATCGCAGGTCCGCCCCCCCACTGGCGGTCGCTTGCCCAAAAGCGAGTGAAGCAGCGTCGGCGCGGTCGCAAAGGAAGGGCCGATCACGATCTTCTGCAGAAAGCCGGGCGGGATGTCGAACCTGGTCTCAGGTTCGGGAAGTCCCAGGCGGCGGGCGTAGTGGTCGGTCAGGTTGGTGTCTCCCAGCGTGGGACGGCCATAGAAACCGCGATCCCGCAGGACGTGCTTCTTGATGTAAAGGTGGATCTCGTGGTCCATCCGCGCCGCATTGCGCAGGTCGGTTGGCGCGAACCAGTCAAGGCAGGCCACCCTGGCCCCGGGGTGATCCTGTCGGATACGGGCAAAGAGCCGGTTCAGGTCGGCGTCAGAGACGTCATACGGGGTCTGGAATGCCACTGCCGTCGCGCCCGTCGCCGCAACCGGACGGCCCGCAAGAAAGTCTCCCAGATCGGCCTCTCGCACGTCAGTCCCGTAATGCCGGCGCAAGTCGCCCGCGTAGTGGTGAAACGGGTAGATCTGGCTTTGAGGAAGCCGTTCGTGTTGCGTCACCAACAAAAGTCGCGACGTCGCATCGGGCGCGAAGGGCGTGGACATCGCCCGCATCCGCAGCTTGTCGGCGTGGCGGCGATTTAGAAACTTGCGAACCCGGATGACGTGGGGCTCAAGAACAGGAAAAAACATCACTCACCACCTGTTGTCCCTTGCGGGCCGCCCGATCCAGTCGAGCCTCCAAAGCGATCAAACGTCTTGCCGTAGCTTTATTCATAGCAGAGACGAACTGGCCATGCAGCGTGTAGACATCCGCCGGACCACGCCGCAATGGCGATTTTGTAACGA
>WOUW01000017.1 GCA_009773055.1 Paracoccaceae bacterium | reverse complement strand
CGGGTTCACTACGATCTCGTGCATGTGGTGGCAGGGGCCAAACCCCAATTGTTCTACTGCGGCCTTCAAGGATTTGGTTCCGGTCCGTCCGAACCCCGAGCCGATCACGTCAAGTGCCATCCTTCGTCCTCCGCACTGGTTCGAAAGATGGTCTGCCCTGAAGCGCTGTCTGTCTACTTTTACCTTTTCGCATGTGTTGGCGGCGGCATTTTTGGCCGGCGCGCAAAGGTCGCCATCACATGAACGCGCGCCAGCAAGTCATTGAAATAGTTCAGGCAGACAGGACCTGCCTTTTTGGACAGGCCCAGTCCTGCTCTCAGTTCCCCAGGATCCCTGGCAGCCGCAAGCCATGATCCTTGGCACATTGGATTGCCGTCTCATACCCCGCATCCGCGTGCCGCCAGACGCCCGAGGCCGGGTCGTTCCACAGAACACGCTCCAGCCGCCGCGCCGCCTCTGGCGTTCCGTCGGCGAGGATCACGACCCCCGCATGCTGCGAGAACCCCATCCCCACGCCCCCGCCGTGATGGATCGACACCCAGGTCGCCCCCGAGGCGGTGTTGACGAGAGCGTTCAAAAGGGGCCAGTCGCTGACCGCGTCTGACCCGTCTCTCATCGACTCGGTCTCGCGGTTGGGCGACGCGACCGAGCCCGAATCCAGGTGATCCCGCCCGATCACGATGGGGGCCTTGAGTTCCCCGGAGGCCACCATCTCGTTGAACATCAGCCCCGCCCGGTGCCGATCCCCGAGGCCAATCCAGCAAATCCGCGCCGGAAGCCCCTGAAACGCGATCCGCTCCGCGGCCATGTCCAGCCAACGGTGCAGATGCTGGTTCTCCGGGAACAGCCGCTTCATCGCCGCATCGGTCTTGCGGATGTCTTCGGGGTCGCCCGACAGTGCGACCCAGCGGAACGGGCCGATCCCCTTGCAGAACAAAGGGCGGATATAGGCTGGCACGAAACCGGGGAAGGCGAAGGCGTTCTCGAAGCCTTCTTCCTTCGCCACCTGCCGGATATTGTTGCCATAATCCAGTGTCGGCACCCCGGCGTTCCAAAACCCCACCATGGCTTCGACATGGGCGCGCATCGAATGCCGCGCCGCGGCCTCGACCGAAGCCGGATCGCTTTCCTGCTTGGCCCGCCAGTCCCCCACGCTCCACCCCACCGGGCAATAGCCGTGCAAGGGGTCATGCGCCGAGGTCTGGTCTGTCACGATATCCGGCCGCACCCCACCCGCCAGCATCCGGGCCAGCAGTTCGGGGAAAACTTCGGCTGCGTTGCCCAGAAGCCCGACCGACTTCGCCTCGCCCTTCGCGGTCCACTCCGCGATCATCGCCAGCGCCTCGTCCAGCGTGCGGGCCTTGGCATCGACATAGCGGGTACGCAGGCGGAAATCGATGCGGGTCTCGTCCACTTCGACCGCCAGACAGCATGCCCCGGCCATCACGGCGGCCAAAGGCTGCGCACCGCCCATACCGCCAAGCCCCCCGGTCAGAATCCAGCGACCGGTCAGGTTCCCGTCATAATGTTGACGGCCAGCCTCGGCGAAGGTCTCATAGGTGCCCTGCACGATGCCTTGCGTGCCGATATAGATCCAGGACCCGGCGGTCATCTGGCCGTACATCATCAGGCCTTTCCGATCCAACTCGTTGAAATGCGCCCAGGTCGCCCAGTGCGGCACCAGGTTGGAGTTTGCGATCAGCACCCGCGGAGCGTCTGTGTGGGTACGCACGATGGCAATCGGCTTGCCGGACTGCACCACAAGGGTCTCGTCGGCCTCAAGGTCCTTCAGCCCGGCGACGATGCGGTCGAAATCCTCCCAGGTCCGCGCGGCGCGGCCGATGCCGCCATAGACCACCAGTTCGTGCGGGTTCTCGGCCACGTCGGGATGCAGATTATTCATCAGCATCCGCATCGCGGCCTCGCCAGCCCAGGTCTTAGCAGTCTTTTCGGGGCCAGTCGGAGGGTAGATGTCGCGCAGGTTGTGGCGGGGGTTGCTCATGGTTGGCTCCTTTGCGGGTGGAGACCCCGGGGGCGCGTCGCCCCCCGCGAGCCTCCGGTTTCTTGAACCGGTGGCGAACCTTTCGGCTCGCCCACAGGAAATTTGGGACCAGAAGAAATCAGCTAAGATCGGGCAGGGCGAGGCCGGTGGCTATGGACATTGCCCCGTCGGCCACCAGCCCAGCGGCCTTGGCAAGATCGGGGGCTAGGTAGCGATCTTCTTCCAGCGCATGAACCTGTGCCCGCAGGGCGCGGACGGCAGCCTGGAGTGGAGTGGACGTGCGCAGGGGGGCCCGGAACTCGACGCCCTGGGCCGCGCACATCGCCTCGACACCCAGGATGACGTTCAGGTTCTTCACCATCCGCCGCAGTCGGCGCGCACCGTGGGCGGCCATGCTGACATGATCCTCCTGGTTGGCGCTGGTTGGGGTGCTGTCAATCACCGTCGGATGGGCCAGGTGCTTGTTTTCGCTCATCAAGGCAGCGGTCGTGACCTCGGCTATCATCAGACCCGAGTTGAGGCCGGGCTTCGGGGTCAGGAAGGCTGGCAGGTCGAAGGACAGCGTCGGATCGACCATCAGTGCCACCCGCCGCTGCGCAATCGCGCCGATCTCGGCCACCGCCATGGCAATCATATCGGCAGCAAAACCAACGGGTTCGGCGTGGAAGTTGCCGCCGCTGACGATCTGGCCATCCGAAAGCACGAGCGGATTGTCGGTGGCCGCGTTGGCCTCGATTTCAAGGGTGCGGGCAGCCATGCGAAGGACATCCATCGCGGCCCCGGTGACCTGAGGCTGGCATCTGATGCAGTAGGGGTCCTGCACGCGGGTGTCGCCTTCGCGGTGGCTTTCGCGGATCTCGCTGCCCGCCAGCAGCGTCCGCATCGCGGCTGCGGCGTCGATCTGACCGGGTTGGCCGCGAAGCGCGTGAATCTCGGCTTCAAGCGGAGCAGTCGAGCCCATGATCGCGTCGGTGGAGAGGGCAGAGATCACCAGAGCTTCCCGAACCGCAGTCCAAGCCTGGAACAGGCCAACCAGCGCATACGCAGTCGAAAACTGGGTTCCGTTGATCAGGGCAAGACCTTCCTTTGCGCCCAACGTGATCGGCGAAAGCCCTTTCATGGCGAGGGCTTCGCCACCGATCTTCGTATGACCGTCGACCGTAGCTTCGCCATGGCCGATCATCACGGCGGTCATGTGGGCCAAGGGTGCAAGGTCACCACTGGCCCCGACCGAGCCCTGATCCGGGATCACCGGGGTCACGCCTTTCAGAAGCATCCCCTCGATCAACGACACGACCTCGGGCCGGACGCCGGAAGCGCCGCGCCCAAGCGACAGAAGTTTCAGCACCATCATCAGCCGGGCAACGTCCCCGGGCATCGGATCACCGACGCCGCAGCAATGACTGAGGATCAGGTTTCTCTGAAGTGTTTCCGTGTCTTCCGAGGCAATCTTCACGGACGCCAACTTGCCAAAACCAGTATTGACCCCGTAGACCGCAGCCTTGCCACGGGCGGCCGCCGCGATGTGGCTTGCTGCCTTTTCGATGCCGGTACGGGCGCTGTCGTGCAGTTTTGCCGGAAGCTGCTGGCGAAAGATCCGCTCCAGCTGGGCAAGCGTGACCGTCCCGGGGGTCAGGATTTCAGGCGTCAAGGTGGCCTCCGAAAATGCGTTTGTAGAGGGGCGTGGCACCGATCCGGTAGCTGATTTCCGCCGGGTGGTCGGCGTCCCAGATGCAGAGATCGGCCCGAAGGCCGGGGACGATGCGGCCACGGTCGGCAAGGCCCAAGGCGCGGGCGGCATGGGCGGTGGTGCCGAGCAGAGCCTCGGCAGGTGTCAGGCGGAAAAGGGTGCAGGCCATGTTCATCGCCAGCGTAAGCGAGGCCATGGGCGACGATCCGGGGTTCAGGTCGGTTGCGACGGCCATCGGCACGCCCGCGTCGCGCAGGGCAGTGATCGGGGGCAACTGGCTTTCACGCAAAGTGTAGAAAGCACCGGGAAGGATGACGGCGACAGTTCCGGCGGCGGCCATTGCGGCGACGCCTTCGGCCGACAGGTATTCCAGATGGTCGGCGGAAAGCGCAGCATGGCGAGCGGCGAAGGCGGCTCCACCCTGATCGGTCAGCTGCTCGGCATGGAGCTTGACCGGCAGGCCCAAGGCGCGTGCCTCGGCGAATAGGGGCGCGAGGTCCTCTACGGAAAAGGCGATGGTCTCGCAGAAGGCGTCGACGGCGTCGATCAGACCATCGGCATAAGCGTCCCGAAGCGAAGGAAGCGCGACCTCGGCGATGTAAGCCTTTGGTTGGCCTTTGTATTCCGGAGGAATGGCATGGGCGGCAAGGTGGGTGGTTTTCACCGTGACGGGGCGATGCAGCCCGATCCGACGCGCGACACGGAGCATTTTCAGCTCGTCGGTGACAGTCAGGCCATAGCCGGACTTGACCTCGATAGTCGTGGCACCCGACGCGATCAGCTGATCGACGCGCGGCAGGGCGAGGGCCAGGAGCGTGTCCTCGGACGTGGCCCGCGTGGCGGTGACTGTCGACAGGATTCCGCCGCCAGCCCATGCGATTTCTTCGTAGCTGGCACCGTTCAGCCGCAGCTCGAACTCCACTGCCCGGTGGCCGGCAAAGACCGCGTGAGTGTGGCAGTCGATCAGGCCGGGCGTGACAAGCCGTCCATTGGCGTCGTGCTCGGGCAGGGCGCGGTAGGTGGCGGGAAGGTCGGCCATCGGCCCAGCCCAGGCAATCCGGTTCCCGTCCATAGCGACGGCGGCATCGGGGATCAGACCGTAGCCATTTGTCATCGTCGCAAGGGTGGCGTGGGTCAGGAGCATCAGCTTGCCTTATGGGTGATGAATTGGCTAATATGTCTAGACATAATGCAAGTCAAGTGAGTCGCCATGATCCTGCACGCCGCTACTGCACTTCTGCCCGATGGTTGGGCGAAGGACGTCCGCATCCGGGTGGAAGACGGGCGCATCGCCGAAGTGACGACGGGCATGGCAGGGCAGGGCCACGGCGTTATCCTTCCCGCGCCCGTCAACCTGCATTCGCACACCTTCCAGCGCGCGATGGCCGGTCTGACCGAAGGCCGGACGGCGGGGCAGGACAGTTTCTGGACCTGGCGCGCGCTGATGTACCGGTTCCTGGAACGCCTCTCGCCCGAGGACGTGCAGGCGATTGCCGCGCAGGCAATGGTGGAGATGGCCGAAGCGGGGTTCTCGGCGGTCTGCGAGTTCCACTACCTCCATCACCCGGTCGGCGGCGGCACCTATGCCGATCCGGCCGAGATGTCAGGGCGGATCGTCCAGGCGGCAGGGGAGACGGGTCTGGGCCTGACCCACCTTCCGGTGATCTACGAACAGGGGGGCGTGGATGGGCGGGCGCTGGCCGGGGGGCAGTTGCGCTTTGGGTCGCCGCCCGAGGCCTACGCGCGGATTCTTGACGGCGCGGCGAAAGCGCTGAGGAGGCTGCCAGATGCCATTCTTGGCGTAGCGCCGCATTCGTTGCGGGCGGTCAGCCGAGAGACGCTGGCCGGGGTGGCGGGGCTGGTGCCGAACGGTCCGGTCCATATCCACATCGCCGAGCAGGTCGCCGAAGTGACCGAAGTTCAGGCCGCCTGGGGCGCGCGACCGGTGGACTGGGCCTGCGCCAACCTGCCGCTCGACCGGCGCTGGTGCATGATCCACGCGACGCAGATGACGCCGAGCGAGACGGCGGCTCTGGCCCGGACAGGGGCGGTTGCAGGTCTTTGCCCGGTAACCGAGGCGAACCTCGGCGACGGAGTTTTTGACGGACCGGGCTGGCTGGCGGCCGGGGGCATTTTCGGGGTCGGAACCGACAGCAACATCCGGATTTCCCTGCCTGAAGAGTTACGTCTGCTGGAATACTCCCAGCGGCTTGGTCTGAAAGCCCGCGCGGTGATGGCTGATGAGCGCTCGACGGGGCGGCTTTTGTGGGACGGGGTAGCAAAGGGCGGAGCCTGTGCAGCCGGGCGCACTTCGGGGGCGATTGCCGTGGGGCATTGGGCGGACCTTCTGGCGCTGGATACCGGCGATCTGCGGTTGGAGGGGGTGCAGGGCGACCAGCTCCTTGACGCCTTCCTCTTCGCTGGGCGGGACGGGCTGGTGACCGACCTTTGGTCCGCCGGGCGGCACGTCGTCAAGGACGGCCACCACATCGCCCGCGACAGCGTGGCCACGCGGTTCCGCGCCACGATGCGCCGCCTGCGCGCGGCGATGTGATGCAGGGATGGGAGGCGGTCCGCGCCGAGGTCCTGCGCCGCATCCGGGCCCGCGACTGGGCTCCGGGGGCGCTGATCCCGGGGGAGGAGGCGCTGGCTGTGGAGTTCGGCGTCGCGCGCGCCACGGTGAATCGCGCGCTGACTGCGCTGGCCGAGGCCGGGGTGATCCAACGGAAAAAGCGTGCCGGCACCCGGGTGGCCGAGCTTCCCGTCAGGCGGGCGCGGCTGGAGATACCGGTGATCCGGCTGGATGTGCTTGGGCGGGGCCTGCCTTACGACTTCAAATTGCTGGCCGACCGTCTGGCCTTGGCCCCGGTGCCGGTCGCGGCCCGGCTTGGGCTGCCGGAAGGCCAGCCGCTGCATTATTTGGAGACGCTGCACCTGGCCGGGGGGCGGCCCTTCGTGCTGGAAACCCGCTGGCTGAACCCCGCCGTCCTGCCCTCGCCCCCGCCGGACTTCGCCGCGATCAGTGTGAATGAATGGCTGGTGACTCATGTCAGCCTCGTTTCCGGCGACATCGCTTTCCTGGCCGAGCCAGCGAGCGCCCGCGAGGCCGAGGTGATGGGCGTCGCCCCGGGGACGGCACTTCTGGTGGCCGAACGGACGACCCACGGGACTGCGGGGTCGGTGACGCTGGTGAGGCTGGCCCATGCTCCCGGCCACCGGGTGATGATGACGTTCTGAGGGGGTGGGGGCCGCAAAGGCCTCTGGCCCTGCCCGCGCGTGGGCAGGGTGGAGAGGTGTGGGATTTCAAGGGGTTGGCTGCGAGCGTTAGGGTGGCGTTAAGGGATGAAGCAGGTAAGGTCCAATGAAGCGCCAGTAGTGTAGGCTTATCACATTCTCTCTTACGTTTGCGCCGAGCTAATCTCTATCGCTTTAACGATTGCTTAGAATCAGGTGAAGCGAGACAATCTAGAGATGTAATTCTCCAAGTCTTGTTTCTCATTTCGCAAAGTGTGGTTGGTGCATCTATCTATTCCCCACGCAACTGAAACGCTCTGCCGATAAGGCTTGACAGGCACTGTAAGCTGTGTGTCAAGATGCGCAATAGCGTGAGTATGTTCAGGGAGATGTTAAGCATCATGCGGAGAGTTGTGGTTCTTGTTACGTTAATGGCCAGCTTAGGTGGTTGCGTTGCAGCTACCATTCCCCTTAACATTCTCGCAGCAAATACCATTACGGACAACACGATGTCCAAGGTCGAGCAAATTCCCAACATGAACTGCTCTCAATTGAGACAGCGTTGGAACGAACTCAAGGGCCCAGGTGCAATGATGAGCCCCTTCAGAAGTGCTCCAGCAGAACGCTCCTTGGTCAGGCAATACGCAGCACAGCGCAGCTGCAAGCTGCCAGCCTAACTGATCAGATATTGGCGCGATTTGGCTTAGAAGCTGTTCAATAGACGGCTTCTTAGTGATATATAAATTTCCTAGAAACCGTGGGCTCGCCTTATGGTTATCCTACGGGTGGAGAATGACAAAGGTCTTTTACAGTTCGGCATTCGTTCTATTGCGTATTTTGCAATTAGTTCGTGCCTTCCCGCTTGTTATTGGTGAGCATACGAAGGGTGGTGGAGTTGTTGCGTGCGAAGCAAGATAGCAGCCCCAGCGCATCTTAGCGCGATGCTTCAGAACGGCACCAGCAGAACTGAGCTGGATTTGTTTGCATCCATAGAGCGCGTCGTTGGGGCCATGGTCGCCGACCCGTCGGTCGGGCGCTGCGCAGAGGTGCGACAGGGTTGGTGCGCTATAGCGCAACTTACCGGTCAGACGAGTGTCTTCTTTCCAATGCAGCGAAAAGTGAGAAGAGGGCCACGAAAATGACGGGGAACAACCAGTGAGGGAGAGGTTGATGCCCGTTTATGGTCCCCAAGACAAATGCACGATATGGGAAATACTGAAGCAGGCTAGGACAAACCGAACTGCTGCGACGGATTGGCGCGTCATTTGCGTCTATCCTGTGGTCAGTTTGTGGCAGCAGGACTGAGTTTCCAAGATGACTATTTGGTGTATCGGAGCGCGCGGTGTACCGTAGCGCACCCTACGTAAGCGGCGGGCGTCGAGAAAGTCGGGGTAAACCCCGACCTACGGGTTCGTCGCGGGTTCGGCCGGGGCCGCGCCTTCGACCGGAGCCGCAGGAGCCTCCCCTTCCACTGGAGCAGCCTCCGGCGGTGCCGTCAGCACGCCGTTCTGCCATATCCCCTCGGCCACCTCGCCGCTGGCGTAGGTAAGCTTGCCATGACCCTCGCGCCGGCCGGACTTGAACATGCCGTCATAGACATCGCCTGAGGGGTAAGTCGCGGTGCCGCGGCCCTCGATCTGGCCTGCGACCCATTGGCCGACGTATTTGAACCCGTCGGTCGTGGTGAACTCGCCCTCGCCGTTGCGCAAGCCCGCCTTGAACGTGCCCTTGTAGAGGCTGCCGTCGGGGTAGACCGCGGCCCCTACACCTTCACGCTGGCCGTCGACCCAGTCGCCTTCATAGCGGTAGCCGTCGGGGTAGGTCATCACGCCCGTGCCCTGCGGCTTGGCGTTCCGGAACGCGCCTTCGTAGACCCGGCCCCCGACATAGGTCGCCCGGCCCTGGCCCTGGATCACCCCGGCCTCCCAGTTGCCCTGGTAAGTGGACCCGTCGGGATAGGTGATCGCGCCCTGCCCATGCGGCTGGTCGGACTTCATCGCGCCGATGTAGACCGATCCGTCGGGATAGGTGATCGAGCCTGTCCCCTCCATCTTGCCCGCGACCCAGCTGCCTTCGTACTTGAAGCCGTCCGGGGTGGTGAAACTGCCCTGACCCTGGCGGCGGTCGCCGACCCAGTTTCCGAAGTAGATGTCGCCATTCTTGTGGGTGAGCTTCCCCTCGCCTTCGCGCAGGCCGTCCTTGAAGCTGCCCTCGTAAAGATCGCCGTTGGGTTGGGTCAGGATACCCTTGCCGTTGATCTGACCCTCGGCCCAGTCGCCCTGATAGACCAGGCCGTCCGGCATCGTCAGCTTGCCCTTGCCGGACCGCTGGCCCTTGACCAGCGTGCCTTCATAGACCGTGCCATCGGGATAAGTGATTTTGCCCTGACCTTCCTTCACGCCAAGGACCCAGTCACCCTCGTAGGTGTAGCCCGAGGGGTTTGTCAGCTTGCCCTTGCCGTTGTGCGTGCCCTTAACGAACGATCCTTCATAAACCGACCCGTTGGCATAGGTCGCCTTTCCGGTGCCGGTCATCTGCCCCTGAATCCAGGTGCCCTCATAGGTGCGGCCGTCCGGAGCGGTGATCTTGCCAGTGCCCTCGGGCTGGCCTTTCACGAACGCGCCTTCATAGACCGACCCGTTGGGGTAGCGCGCGGTGCCCTGGCCGGTGATTTCGCCATCCACCCAGTCGCCGGTGTATTCGAACCCCGAGGTCAGCTTGTAGGTGCCGGTGCCGTGCTGGCGACCGTTCAGGAAAGTGCCCTCGTAGACCGAGCCGTCGTCGTATTGCTTGGTGATGACCTCGCCGTTCTGGGCCTGAACGGGTAGGGCAAGGGCGGCAAGGACAGCGGCGGTCATCAGGCGCATGGACGAATCCCCGGGGAATATTGGGGCAGGGTAAGGGGGCGGGTGCAGTGTGACAAGGATTTGGCGGTCAAACGGGTGAGAGGGGGACGTGGCCACTTTCCCTTGGGGCGCAACCTGCTAGAACTGGCGCATGTAGTGGGGGCCTGGCCATGACCGACACGTTCAAGATGATGCTGGCGCAGCTGAACCCGACCGTGGGGGCGATTGCGGCGAACATGGCAAGGGCGCGGGCGGCCTGGGAGGCTGGCCGCGCAGCCGGGGCCGACTTGGTTGCGCTGACCGAGATGTTCGTGACCGGCTACCAGACACAGGACCTGATCCTGAAGCCCGCCTTTGTCACTGCGGCGATAGTGGCGATCGAGGCCTTGGCCCGCGACTGCGCTGAAGGCCCCGCGCTGGGGATCGGCGGGCCGGTGCGCGCGGGGGACAAGCTTTACAACGGCTACTACGTGCTGGAGGGCGGGCGGATCCATGCGCGCGTGCTGAAGCACCATCTGCCGAACGACGCTGTCTTTGACGAAAAGCGGGTCTTCGCCTCGGCGGACGTGCATGGGCCTTACGTGGTGAAGGGTGTCAGGATCGGTACGCCGATCTGCGAGGACGCCTGGCATCCCGACGTGGCAGAGACGCTGGCCGAGACGGGAGCAGAGATTTTGCTGATCCCGAACGGCTCGCCCTATCACCGGGGCAAGCCGAACCTGCGATTGAACCTGATGGTGGCCCGTGTGGTCGAGACTGGGTTGCCGCTGGTCTATCTGAACATGGTGGGCGGTCAGGACGACCAGGTGTTCGATGGGTCTTCGATGGTGCTGAACCCGGGTGGTCGGCTGGCCGCGCAGTTGCCGCAATTCGACGAGACCGAGGTGATGGTGACCTTCCGGCGGGGTGCCGACGGTTGGGAGGCGGATCAGGGAGTTATCCATGATATCCCGCCGATCGGCGAGGCGGATTATCGCGCCTGCGTGATGGCGCTTGGCGACTACATGCGCAAATGCGGGTTCGGGAAGGCCCTGCTGGGCCTGTCGGGCGGGATCGACAGTGCCATTGTCGCGGCGATGGCGGTGGACGCGCTGGGGCCGGAAAACGTTCGCTGCGTAATGCTGCCGAGTGAGTTCACCAGTGCGCAATCGCTGGAGCTGGCGACGGCGGCTGCGCAGGCGCTGGGGTGTCGGCTGGACACGGTGTCGATCAGTGGCGCTCAGGGCGCGGTGGGGGAGGCGCTGGCGCCGCTGTTTGCGGGGACCGAACCCGGGATCACCGAGGAAAACATCCAGTCGCGTTTGCGCGGGCTGATGCTGATGGCGCTGTCAAACAAGTTCGGCGAGATGCTGCTGACAACCGGCAACAAGTCCGAGATGGCGGTGGGATATTGCACGATCTACGGCGACATGAACGGGGGCTACAACCCGGTGAAGGACATGTACAAGACCCGCATGTTCCTGACCGCGCGCTGGCGGAACCAGAACCACCGGGCCTGGATGAAGGGACCGTCGGGCGAGGTCATCCCGGAAGCGATCATCGCGCGCCCGCCTTCAGCGGAGCTGCGCGCGAACCAGCGCGACGACGACAGCCTGCCGCCCTACGAGGTGCTGGATGCGATCCTTGAGTGCCTGGTGGAAAAGGAAATGGCGGTTGCCGAGATCGTGGCCCTGGGCTTTGACCGGGCCGTGGTGAAGAAGGTGGAGCACCTGCTCTATCTGGCCGAATACAAGCGGTTCCAGTCCGCTCCGGGCGTCCGGCTGACGCAGAAGGCCTTCTGGCTGGACCGCCGCTATCCGATCGTGAACCGGTGGCGGGATGACGGCTGAGATCGTCGTCGTCAATTTCTATGCGCTGCGCGATCCTGATGGGTTCGACCGTGCGGTGCGGCTTTTGGTGCCGCGGGTCCGGTTGCAGGGGCATGAGGGGCTGCGGAGTTACCGGTTCTTCGGGTCCGGGCCGAAAGAGCGGCGGCTTGTGTCGATTTATGAAGGCCCGGACGCCTGGGTCGGGCACCACGATCTGATCATGACCTGGCCTGAAATGATCGCCCTTCGCGCAGCGGCACGCCTGGCGCGGACAGATCTTTACGGCCCGCTGACTCCGCCGATGCGGGACTGGATCGACCAGATGGGGATTGGCAAGAAGGTCCGTCATCAGGGTGAGGCGATCGCCGGATTCCGGCGATGAGGCGGGGACGTGGGCATATTGCCCGCCCCATGGATCACTCCGGGAAGTGCCGCGCGACAAGCTGGGTCAGCTTGCGGTGCAGGGGCAGGGTCCGGTGGCGGATGTGGATCGCGGCAAAGACCGGCTGGCGCAGGTCGGGCGCGTCCGAGACCGCAATGAACCGGCCCCCGGCGATCAGCTCCTCTGCCGTCTTTTCCAGCACATAGCCCGAGCCGCCCATCGCGGTCAGGAGGGACACGACCGATCCCGACTGCCCGACCGACACCGGCGAGCGCGCCAGTTCGGGGGTCAGCTGGCGGTGCATCTCTGCGAAGGCGGGGGAGAAATGCGCGAAGACAAAGCGCGAGGGCGCGACGTCGGCCAGAACCTGCGTGTCGGTTGACACCATGCGGTAGGTGACATCACCGACGCTTTCGAAATGCAGGTCGGGGTGGGGTTTGGGGCTGAACATCACGGCAAAGTCGAGGATGCCGGTCAGAAGATCGGCGCACATCTGATTGGAATAGTCCGGCTCGATGTAGAAGACGGTCTCGGGCAGGGCGGCGCGGAACTCTGCCACCCAATCGCCAAGGTAGACCGCCGCAAGGTCGTTCTGAATGCCAAGCCGCAAAAGCTGTGCCGCGCCCTGCGGAATCTGGATGCGCCGCTTGGCTTCGTTCCATTCGTGCCGAAGGGCCCGGGCATGCGGCTCGAAGCGCTTGCCTTCCGGCGTGAGATCGGTGCCCGCGCGCGAGCGGTCGAACAGGCGCGAGCCCACTGCCTGCTCCAGCGCCGTGACCCGCGCCGAAACGGTGGATTGCGTGATCCGCAGACGATCCGCCGTTCGGTGAAAGCTGCGGGTTTCGGCAAGGTCAAGGAAGGTGTCGAGAAGGTCGATCTGCATGGGTTTCGCTTTTGGCTGGCCCCGGGGGTTTCGCACCCCCGGACCCCCGCGGGATATTTTGGAACAGAAGAAGGGGCTTGATCGGGTTTTTCGATCAATAGCCTGCCGTTGGCCGAATTGAAAGCGGGCGCGTGGCAGGGGATAGTGACGCGCGGAACAGGGGGGCGGTCATGGCGGAATTTGCGTCGGCGCGGGTGGCAATCATCGGGGGCGGGGCTGTCGGAACCTCGGCGCTTTACCATCTGGCGAAGGCGGGTTGGACCGACTGCCTGCTTCTGGAAAAGAACGAGCTGACCGCCGGGTCGACTTGGCATGCGGCGGGGAACGTGCCGACGTTTTCCGCCAGTTGGTCGATCATGAACATGCAGCGCTATTCGGCCAGTCTTTACCGCGGCCTGGGTGAGGCCGTCGGCTATCCGATGAACTATCACGTCACCGGCTCCGTGCGGTTGGGTCATTCCATGGAACGGATGCAGGAGTTCAAGCGCGTCGTCGGCATGGGGCGCTATCAGGGGATGGACCTTGATATCCTTGGTCCAGACGAGATCCGCAGCCGCTATCCGTTTCTGGAAACGCATGATCTGACAGGCGCTTTGTATGACCCCTATGATGGCGACATCGACCCGGCCCAACTGACGCAGGCGCTGGCGACGGGCGCGCGCAAGCTTGGGGCGCGGATCGAACGGTTCTGCCCGGTGACGGCCGCGCGCTGGACCGGCAGCGAATGGATCCTGTCCACGCCCAAGGGCGAGGTGCGCGCCGAATTTGTCGTGAACGCGGGCGGCTACTATGCCGTGCAAGTGGGCGCGATGTTCGGTCGCCGGGTGCCGATGATGGTGATGAGCCACCAGTACATGCTGTTCGACACCATCCCCGAGCTGGAGGCCTGGACCAAGGAGGTCGGCCACAAGCTGCCTTTGCTTCGCGATGTGGACAGCAGCTATTACCTGCGGCAGGAGAAGATGGGCTTCAACCTTGGCCCCTATGAAAACCCGTGCCGCGCGCATTGGGCGACGCCGGACGACCCGATGCCCGAGGATTTCTCGTTCCAGCTGTTCCCCGATGACCTCGAACGGCTGGAGTGGCACATCAACGACGCCATGGCCCGCGTGCCCCTGCTGGCGCAGGCGAACCTGACCAAGGTGATCAACGGCCCGATCCCCTATACTCCGGATGGCAACCCGCTGATCGGCCCGATGCCGGGTGTGCCGAACGCGTTCGAGGCCTGCGTCTTCACCTTCGGCATCTGCCAGGCCGGCGGGGCGGGCAAGGTTCTGGCGGAATGGATGACCGAAGGCGCCACGGAATGGGACATGTGGTCCTGCGACCCGCGCCGCTTTACCGGCTGGGAGGATCACGATTACTGCGTGAAAAAGGGGATGGAGGTCTACGGCCACGAGTACGCCATGCACATGCCCCATCACGCCTGGCCAGAAGGCCGGATGAAGAGACTTTCAGCCGTGCATGACCGGACCACAGCTCTTGGGGCACAGTTCGGGCCCTACAACGGTTATGAGCGCGCGCTTTGGTATGCGCGGCCGGGCGACGACACGTCGGAAGCCGCTCAGCGCACCTGGGCGCGCAAGGGGCCGTGGTTTGGCGCGGTGCAGGCCGAATGCGAAGCGGTGCGCGATGCCTGCGGCATTCTTGACCTGCCGGGCTTCAGCCGGTTCCGTCTGACCGGGGCCGGGGCCGCTGAGTGGCTATCCCGCCAGATCACCGGCAAGCTGCCGAACATCGGTCGTCTGGGCCTGGCCTATTTCGCCGATGACAAGGGCCGGATCGTAACCGAAATGTCGGTGGCCCGTCTGGGCGAGGATGACGTCCTTCTTATCACCGCCGCCACCGCGCAACTGCACGACCGCGGATGGCTGGAACGCCACCTTGCCCCAGGCCTGAGCCTGACCGACGAAAGCGCCGACTGGTCCTGCCAGATCCTGACCGGCCCCAAGGCGCGTGACGTACTGGCCGCGACGGGCACCGACGCCGACCTGACGAAGGGCTGGCTGACCCACCAGACCGCCCGGATCGCAGGCCGCGAGGTCCGGCTGATGCGCGTCTCTTTCGCGGGAGAGCTGGGGTGGGAACTTCACTCCCGCCTCGGCGACACGCCCACCATCTGGGATGCGGTGATGGCAGCGGGTGCGCCCCTGGGCCTGAAGCCCTTCGGCATGTTCGCGTTGAACTCGCTGCGCGTCGAAAAGGGCTACCGCACCTGGAAGGGCGATCTCTCGACCGACTACACCGTGCTGCAGGGCGGGCTGGACCGGTTCGTCGACTGGGCAAAACCGGCGTTCCGGGGCAAGGCCGCTCTGGAGGCGGAAAAGCAGCGTGGGGTGACCAAGCGGTTTGCCACGCTGGTGATCGAGGCCGCCGAGCATGACCCGCCCTACATGGCGACGATCTGGCACGAGGGCCAGGTGGTGGGCGAGCTTACTTCGGGCTACTGGGGTCACCGCGTCAATGCCTGCATCGGCCTTGGGATGCTGAAGACTGAGCTGAACCAGCCGGGGCAGGCGGTAGAGGTCGAGATCTTCGGCACGCTCTACCCCGCGACAGTCCGGGCGGACGCGCCGCTGTGGGACGCCGCCAACACCCGTATCCGCGCATGACCGGGGTGCCCGCCACCATGTCGGGCGTGCAGCTTGCGGGTCATGGCGGGCCCGAGATGCTGGTCTGGCGCGACGATATCCCGGTGCCGCGACCCGGGGCCGACGAAGTGCTTGTCAAGGTGCTGGCGGCGGGCGTCAACATGACCGACATCAACACGCGGCTGGGCTGGTATGGCGGCGAAGGCCGTGCCGCCGGCTGGGCGGGTGAGCTTGCCTTCCCGCGCATCCAGGGCGCGGACTTGTGCGGGCGGATTGTGGCGCTGGGGCAGGGGGTAGACGGCCTGCCCTTGGGCGCGCGGGTGATCTGCCCGACGAACCAGCATGAACCGACCGAGGCCAATCCGATCCACTTCGTATCCATCGGGTCCGAATTCGACGGGGCTTTCGCCCAATATTGCCTGCTGAAGGCGCGCCATCTGCATGATGTCACCGCCTCGCCCCTGTCGGATATCGAGATCGGTGCGATGCCTTGCGCTTACGGCACGGCACACAACCTGCTGACCCGCGCATCTGTTGCCGTGGGGGAACGGGTTCTGGTGACCGGGGCCTCGGGCGGGGTGGGGTTGGCCGCCGTGCAACTTGCGCTGTTGCGCGGGGCCGAGGTGACGGCGCAGTGCAGCCTGCCGAAATCCGCCCCCCTGCGCGCCATCGGGGCCGCGATCCTGCCACGGGACGCGACCCCGCGCGCCCAGGGCTTTGACGTTGTGATCGACATCGTCGGCGGCGAGGGGTTCCAGGACCGGCTTGATGCCCTGCGTCCCGGCGGGCGCTATGCCACCAGCGGGGCTGTCGGCGGCCCGATGGTCAAGGGTGATCTGCGCCG
This sequence comes from Paracoccaceae bacterium, assembly GCA_009773055.1. Classification (GTDB taxonomy): domain Bacteria; phylum Pseudomonadota; class Alphaproteobacteria; order Rhodobacterales; family Rhodobacteraceae; genus Tabrizicola. The sequence goes on along the minus strand of WOUW01000017.1, from coordinate 5,804 downwards.
CATCTATCTGAATGACCTCACGATCCATGGGGCCACCCACCAGCCGCGCGAAGTGTTCGCGGGGCTGGTGACCATCATCAACACCGCCCGCATCCGTCCGGTCGTGTCAAAAACCTACCCTTTGCGCGACATAGCCCTGGCGCAGGCCGATCTTGCCGCCGGGCGCTATCCCGGCAAACTTGTTCTCGTCCCATCGGAGCCCGCCCCATGACGATCCCCTCATCCGCCCGTGCCGTTGTGATCGGGGGTGGCATCTCGGGCTGTTCCGTCGCCTATCACCTGGCAAAGGCGGGCTGGACCGACATCGTGCTTTTGGAACGCCGGAAGCTGACCTCGGGCACCACCTGGCACGCTGCGGGGCTGATCGGTCAGCTTCGGGGCAGCGCGAACATGACGCGGCTGGCAAAATACTCTGCGGATTTGTATCGCGGACTTGAGGCCGAAACCGGCGTGGCCACGGGCATGAAGCAGGTCGGCTCCATTTCCGTTGCGCTGACCAAGGAACGGCACGAGGAATTGCTGCGCCAAGCCACCGTCGCGCGCATCTTCGACGTCGAAGTGCATGAAATCTCGCCCGCCGAGGCCAAGGCGAAATATCCGCACCTGAACATCGACGGCGTGGTCGGCGCGGTTGCCCTGCCACTCGACGGCCAGTGCGACCCGGCCAACATCGCGATGGCGCTGGCCAAGGGCGCGCGGATGAAGGGGGCGCAGTTGCACGAGATGACACCTGTCACCCGCATCACCACGGCGAATGGACGGGTGACCGGGGTGGATTACGAGACCGCCGATGGCCCGGGGCATATCGCAGCCGATATCGTCGTCAACTGCGGCGGCATGTGGGGCCGTGACCTTGCCGCGCAGAACGGCGTCACGCTGCCCCTGCACGCCTGCGAGCATTTCTACCTGATCACCGAGCCCGTCGCCGGGATCGACCTGAACCTGCCGGTGCTGCGCGTGCCGGACGAATGCGCCTATTACAAGCAGGATGCCGGCAAGATGATGCTGGGTGCCTTCGAACCCGTGGCAAAACCCTGGGGCATGGACGGCATCCGCAAGGATTTCGAGTTCGACACCCTGCCCGAGGACTGGGACCACTTCATGCCCATTCTGGAAATGGCCACCAACAGGATGCCGCTGTTCCAGACGGCGGGCATTCACACCTTCTTCAACGGACCGGAAAGCTTTACCCCCGACGACCGCTATTACCTTGGCGAAGCGCCCGAGGTTCGGGGCTATTGGATCGCGGCTGGTTACAATTCCATCGGCATCGTCTCTTCCGGCGGGGCGGGGCAGGCGCTGGCGCACTGGATTACCGAGGGCGAGCCGCCCTTCGATCTGTGGGAGGTCGACATCCGCCGCGCGCAGCCGTTCCAGAAGAACCGCCGCTACCTGAAAGAGCGTGTGACCGAGACGCTCGGGCTGCTTTACGCCGACCACTTCCCCTACCGCCAGATGGCCACCGCCCGGGGTGTCCGCCGCAGCCCAATCCACGAACACCTGAAAGCCCATGGCGCGGTCTTCGGAGAGGTCGCAGGCTGGGAACGCGCCAACTGGTTCGCGACCGAGGGGCAAGAGCGAGAATACCAGTATAGCTGGAAGCGGCAGAACTGGTTCGACAACCAGCGCGCCGAACATATGGCGGTGCGCGAAGCGGCTGGCCTTTTCGACATGACGTCTTTCGGCAAGATCAGGGTCGAGGGCCGCGACGCCTGCGCCTTCCTCAACCGCATCTCCTCGGCCCAGATGGACGTGGCCCAGGGCCGGATCGTATATACCATGTTCCTCAATGATCGCGGGGGGATAGAGGCGGACCTTACTGTGACGCGCCTCTCGGAAACCGCCTTTCTTGCAGTGGTGCCCGGTGCCACCCTGCAGCGCAACCTCGCGTGGATGCGCGCGCAGGTCGGGGACGACTTCGCCGTCATCACGGATGTGACCGCCGCCGAGTCAGTCCTGTGCCTCATGGGTCCGCAGTCGCGCGATGTGTTGGGAAAGGTCTCGCCCAATGACTTCAGCAGTGCCGCACATCCCTTTGGTATGGCGCGAGAAATCGAGATCGGTATGGGTCTTGCACGCGCGCATCGCGTGACTTACGTGGGCGAACTTGGCTGGGAGTTGTATATACCGTCCGACCAGACTGCCCATGTCTTCGAGGCGCTGATGGAGGCGCAACCGGACCTCAAGCTTTGCGGCCTGCACACGCTGGACTCCTGCCGGATCGAGAAAGCCTACCGCCACTGGGGCCATGACATCACCGATGAGGATCACGTGCTGGAAGCGGGCCTTGGCTTTACTGTCAGCCGCAAGAAACCCGCCTTCCTTGGCCGCGACGCCGTCCTGCGTAAGGAACAGGCGGGCCTTGACCGCAAGATGCTCCAGTTCCGTCTGAAGGACCCCGAACCGCTCCTCTTCCACAACGAAGCCATTGTCCGCGATGGGAAAATTGTCGGCCCGGTAACCAGCGGAAACTACGGCCACTTCCTTGGCGGGGCCATCGGCATGGGCTATGTCCCGGCCAAGGGGCTGTCGGACGACGACATCCTCGGCTCGACCTACGAGATCGAGGTTGCGGGTCAGCGCCACCAGGCCATCGCCTCGCTCGCCCCCATGTATGACCCCGACAGCGAGCGGGTGCGCGCATGACGCTTGCCGCCCGCCATCAGGCCTTCCAAGACCTGCACCAGTCAGGCTGCTTCGTCATCCCGAACCCCTGGGACCGCGGAAGCGCCAAGATGATGACCGCGCTTGGCGCCAAGGCGCTGGCCACCAGCTCGGCCGCTCACGCCTTTACGCTGGGCCGTCCCGACCTTGGCGGCATTTCCCGCGACGAGGCCCTGGCCCATGCCCAGGACCTCATCGCTGCAACGCCGCTTCCCGTTTCGGGCGATTTCGAGAACGGTTTTGGCGACAGCCCCGAGGACGTGGCTGAAACTGTCCGCCTTGCGGCCGAAGTGGGCTTGTCCGGGATCAGTGTCGAGGACACGCAGATGATCCCAGGCAATGCACCCTATGCCTTTGATCTGGCGGTCGAACGCATCAAGGCCGGGGTTGCGGCCGCCCGTGCGCTCAACCGCCCCTTCGTTTTCTGCGCCCGCGCCGATGGGGTGATGCACGGGACCTATGACCTGACGGAAGGTATCCGCCGCCTGCGGGGTTTCGAGGCCGGCGGGGCCGACCTTTTGTATATCCCCGTCCCACCCGGCAAGGCGGAGCTTGCCGAGATCCTTGCATCCGTCAGCAAGCCGGTGAATGCCCTCGCCGCCGGTCCGCTGAAAGCCATGACCGTTGCCGAACTTGCAACAATGGGCGTTCGCCGCATCTCCACCGGCAGTCAAATTGCCCGCCTCACCCACGCCGCCATCCGCGAAAGCGTCACCGCGATGCTGAACGACGGCTCCTTCGCGCCTCTGATGGGCACTGCCATTGGCGACGACATCGACGCACTTCTCCTCAAGGGATCAGCCAAATGACCGACGACCTCAGCCTTTTGGGCGAGACCTGCGAACCCGCCCGCAACCGCCGTTCGGGTGGCAGGCAGGCCCGCGTGGCCCTGCGTGCGGCCCCGCTGGCCGATGATGTGAAACCCGTCCGCGCGGGCCTTCCGGGCGGACAATACAGACCGCTGAGCGAGGTCGCGGTCAGCCAGATCCACGCCGCCGCGCTGGACGCCCTGGAACAGATCGGCCTGAGCCAGGCCCCGCCGTCCGGCGTCAAGCTTCTCACTGAAGCGGGTGCGATCCTGGGCGATGACGGCCGCATGCGTTTCCCCCGCGCGCTTGTCGAGGACATGCTGGCCATCGCCGCCCGCAACATCACCCTTCACGCCCGCGACCCGAAACACGACCTGCACCTGACCGGCACCAATGTCCATTACGGCACGGCGGGCGCTGCGGTCCATATCGTCGATCCGATCACGCTGGACTACCGCGAATCCACCGCGCAGGACCTTTATGACGCGGCACGGCTGGTCGACAACCTGGACAACATCCACTTCTACCAGCGCACCATGGTCTGCCGCGACGTCGTCGACAACAAGGAGATGGACCTCAACACGCTTTATGGCAGCCTTGCCGGGACGGTGAAGCATGTCGGCACCTCGTTCTCCGACCCCTCCCACGTCGCCGATTGCTTCGAGATGCTGCACATGGTCGCGGGTGGCGAGGAGAAGTGGCTGGAGCGGCCTTTCGTCAGCAATTCCAATTGCTTCGTCGTCCCGCCGATGAAGTTCGCCGAGGAATCCTGCATCACGATGGAGGATTGCATCCGTCGAGGCATGCCGATGCTGCTGCTGTCGGCCGGGCAAGCGGGGGCGACCGCTCCGGCCCCCATCGCCCTGACCATCGTGCAGGCAGTGGCCGAATGTCTGGCGGGTGTCGTCTATGTCAACGCGATCAAGCCCGGCGCCCCGGCGATCTTCGGGACCTGGCCGTTTGTTTCCGATCTAAGAACGGGGGCGATGTCGGGCGGTTCAGCGGAACAGGCGCTTCTGACCGCCGGTTGCGCCCAGATGCATCGCTTCTATGATCTGCCGGGTGGGGCGGCTTCGGGCATCAGCGACAGCAAACTGCCTGACATGCAGGCCGGGTGGGAGCAGGGGATCACCAATGCCCTTGCCGGTCTGGCGGGGCTCAACATGTGCTACGAGGCTGTCGGGATGCATGCCTCGCTCCTCGGCTTCTGCCTCGAATCGCTGGTTCTGGGCGACGACCTTCTGGGTCAGGCCATGCGACTGGTGCGCGGGATCGACGTGACGCCGGATTCGACCTCGATCGACGCGATGAAACAGGTCTGCCTTGGCGGGCCTGGCCATTACCTCGGCTCGGACCAGACCCTGAAGCTGATGCAGACCGAATATATCTATCCCAAGACGGCCAACCGCATGTCGCCAAAGGAATGGAACGAGGCGGGCAAGCCGCTGCTTCTGGATACCGCGATCGCGCGGAAGAACGATATCCTTGCCAAGGCCGGGTGCCGCGTCGACCCCGAGATTGATTCAGCGATCCGCAAACGGTTCAATATCTACTTCAAGTAGTGCGCGCTTCACACGGATAATGATAGATAAAAGAGGTATGGGTATGCACTACGGATACATCGGGCTTGGCAATCTTGGGGCGGCCTGCGCGGGCTGCCTTGTCAAGGATGGCTTCAAGGTCACGGTCTATGATCTGAACGCGAAACTGGCCGAACCGCTGGTCGCTATGGGCGCGGTGCTGGCAAATTCGGCCGAAGAACTTGCTGGCTCGGTTGATCACGTCATCACCTGCCTGCCGTCGCCCGCCGTATCCGAACGGGTTCTGCGCAATATACTGCCGCACATGAAGGCCGGGACAAGCTGGGTGGAAATGTCCACGCTTGGCCGCGACGAGGTGCTGAAACTGGCGGCCGTCGCGGCGGAAAGTGGCGTGCGGATGATGGAATTGCCAGTCACCGGGGGCGTGCATCTGGCCTATCAGGGCAAGATCACCATGCTCGCGGGGGGGGACAAGGACCTTTACGATCTGCACTACAAGGCGATGCAGGCGATGGGTGACCGGATCTTCCACATGGGGCCCCTAGGATCGTCCTGCATCATCAAGGTCATCACCAACATGCTGGCCTTCATCCATCTGAAAGCCACGTCCGAGGCGCTGATGCTGGCAAAGCGCGGCGGACTGGATCTGGGGCAAGCATGGCACGCGATTGCAGCCTCATCCGGAAACAGTTTCGTGCATGAGACGGAAGGCGCGCTGATCCTGAACGGGTCGTATGACATCGCCTTCAACATCGACCTTGCGTTGAAGGACCTGGGCTTTGCTCTGGGG
>WOUW01000016.1 GCA_009773055.1 Paracoccaceae bacterium | reverse complement strand
CCGAAGGGGCGGGGGCGGCCTAGGTTGGGGGCAAGCAATGGAGGATTTGGCGATGCGGGTGTTGTTCACGGGCGGATCGGGCAAGGCGGGCAAGCATGTGGTGCCCTATCTGGTGGCGCAGGGGCACAAGGTGCTGAACTTTGACCGGGTGCCGCTGGGCCTGCCGGGGGTGCATGACCTGACGGGGGATATCTGCGACGCGGGGCAGGTGTACTCGGCGATGCGGACCCATGCGGGCTATGAGGAGATGGAGGACGGGGCGGCGCAGCTGTTCGACGCGGTGGTGCATTTCGCGGCGGTGCCCCGGTACGGGATGGTGCCGGATACCGAATGCTACCGGGTGAACACCGTGGGGACCTACAACGTCATCGAGGCGGCGCTGAAGATGGGGATCCGCAAGGTGATCGTGGCCTCCTCCGAGACGACTTATGGGGTGTGTTTCTCGGACGGAGTGGTGGACCCGAAGGTGCTGCCGCTGGACGAGGACTACGACATCGACCCCATGGACAGCTATGGCATGTCGAAGAAGGTGAACGAGGTCACGGCGCGGAGCTTTCAGCGGCGGTTCGGAGCGGATGTCTATGCCTTGCGGATCGGGAACGTGATCGAGCCGCATGAATATGCGACGTTGTTCCCGCCGTTGAAGGAGGACCCGGGGCTGCGGCGGCGGATCACGTTCAGCTACATCGACGCGCGGGATCTGGGGCAGATCGTGGATCTGTGCCTGAAGAAGGATGGCCTTGGGTTCCAGGTCTTCAACGCGGTGAACGACGAGAACGCGGTGCCGCAGCCGAACTCGGAGCTTCTGCCGCGGTTCTTCCCGAACGTACCCCTGTCGCGGCCGGTGGGGGAACGGGAGGGGTTGCTGTCGAACCGGAAGATCCGGGAGGTGCTGGGGTTTGTCGAGCAGCATAACTGGCAGAAGTATGTGAAGTAGGCAGGTGGCGGACCGGGGGGCGTCTGCCCCCCGGACCACCCAAAGATATTTGCGAACAGGTGAAAGGCCTTCGGAGCGACGTATTTCAGGATGTTTTCGATGACATGGGCGTTGTAGTCGACGCCGAGCGTGTTCGGCACGGTCAGGAGGACCGTGTCAGCCTCGGATATCGCGGTGTCCTTGCGCAGTTCGTCGATCAGCTGGTCCGGCTCGCCGGCGTAGCTGCGGCCGAAGACGGCGCGGGTGTTGTCGATGACACCAATCTGGTCCTGTTCGGGGCGACCAGAGCCGAAGTACATCCGGTCGAGATCGTTGGTGATGGCAAAGATCGAGCGGCTGACCGAGGCGCGGGGCGTTCCTGGATGCCCGGCGGCCTTCCAGGCTTCGCGGAACTTGCGGATCTGGGTGGCCTGCTGAACATGTAGGGGTTCGCCGGATTCGTCCCATTTCAGCGTGGAGCTTTGCAGGTTCATCCCCACGGTCCCGGCCCATTCCGCCGTTGCGTCCGAGGCGGCACCCCACCAGATCCGGTCGCGCAGCCCGGGCGAATGCGGTTCCAGCCGCAGCAGTCCGGGCGGGTTTGGGAACATCGGGCGCGGGTTCGGTTTGGCAAAGCCCTTGCCGTCTAGGAGGCGCAGGAAGGTCAGGGCATGGTCGCGCGCCATGTCCTGATCGCTCTCGCCTTCTTTCGGCGCGTAGCCGAAGTGGCGCCAGCCTTCAATCACTTGCTCGGGCGAGCCGCGGGAGATGCCAAGCTGCAGCCGCCCGCCCGAAATCAGGTCGGCGGAGCCTGCATCCTCGACCATGTAGAACGGATTTTCATAGCGCATGTCGATGACGCCGGTGCCGATCTCGATAGTCTTGGTCCGGGCGCCAACGGCAGCGAGGAGCGGGAAGGGCGAGCCAAGCTGGTGGGCGAAATGGTGGACGCGAAAGTAGGCGCCGTCGGCACCAAGGTCTTCTGCGGCTTCAGCCAGCTCGATGGATTGCGTCAGCACATCAGCAGCGGAACGGACGGCAGAGCCGCGCTCATCAGACCAGTGGCCGAAGGACAGAAAGCCGATCTTCTTCATGGCGGGGCCTTTCCCGAAAACTCATGTTAGCCGATACCTAGGCGCTGCCCGCCCCCGGCGCGAGGGGGCAGGAAATGGCCGGTCCGCACAGGGGGTGTGCCGGTTTATACCGGTTCGGCCATCCGCGCCGCCCACATCCGCTTGAACGCCTCGCGCGACTGGCAGCGCTCCAGCCAGGCTTTCACCGCCGGGAATTCGCCCAGCAGGGTCGGGTGGCCCTGGGCGTAGCGGAGGCACTCGGCGAGGTTCAGGTCGGCGACGGTGAAGCGGTCGCCCAAGAGATAGCTTTGCAACGCGAGATGCGCCTCAAGTCGGCGCAGGGGGCGGCGGAGGCGTTCGGCGCAGATCGAGATCGCGGCCTGGCCCTCGGCGGTCTTGTCGCCGCCCTGGGTGGTGATGGTCTGGATCTCCAGCGCCGGGCCTTCGATGGACGTCACTGCAAGGAGGGTCCACTGGTCGATCAGCGCGTGTTCGGCAGGGGTCTTGGGGCCAAGCTCGCCGCCGCGGGTGCGGGCGATGTGGTTGGTGATTGAAAGGCTTTCGGTCAACGTCAGGTCGCCCTCGACCCAGGCCGGGATCTGGCCGATGGGGTTCACCTTCAGAAACTCGGGCGAAGCGGTGTTGAAGGGCGCATCGGCGGCCTTGGCGTCCTTCAGGCGGTAGGCCTGGATGACGGGGACGTGCTCGAAGGCCTCGCTCAACTCGTAGAGCAGCCAGATCGGACGCGAGGCGCGGCTGCGGAAGACGCCGTAGAGGGTGGACATGGGAAACTCCATCACTGCTTGGGGGCCAGCCTATTCCGGGGGACGGGGAAGCAAAAGGGGCAAGCGGCAGGCAACCTTCTTGATCCGGATCAAGGCAAAATGTCGCGGTCCGTGCCAAGGGGAGGGGTTCGCAGTGACAGGAGGGCTTCACCTTATGGAAGACAGCGCGACAACCCTGAAACTTGCCCCCGAAACCGCCGAGCCTGTGCCCGGCCCGAAAGGTTTTCCCGTCGCTGAAAGCCCGCTGCATCAGGCCTTTGAATCCGGTCGCTACCCCTATGCCCGGCTGATGGGCCGGGTGACCTATGAGGCCGAGAAGGCCCGTCTGCAGGCCGAACTTCTGAAGGTGCAGATCTGGGCACAGGACACCGGGCAGAAGTTCGTCATCCTGATGGAGGGGCGCGACGCGGCCGGAAAGGGCGGCACGATCAAGCGCTTCATGGAGCATCTGAACCCGCGCTATGCCCGGGTCTGCGCGCTGACGAAACCGTCGGACGTGGAGCAGGGCCAGTGGTTCTTCCAGCGGTACATTGCGCATCTGCCGACGGCGGGGGAAATGGTGTTCTACGACCGCTCCTGGTACAACCGGGCCGGTGTCGAAAGGGTGATGAACTTCTGCACGCCCACCGAGTATCTGGAATTCATGCGCCAGGCCCCGGAGCTGGAACGGATGCTCGTCCGGTCCGGCATCCGGCTTTACAAATACTGGTTCAGCGTGACCCGGGAAGAACAGCGCGCGCGGTTCATGGCGCGGGAGACGGACCCGTTGAAGATGTGGAAGCTGTCGCCGATCGACAAGGCAAGCCTGGACCGCTGGGATGACTACACCGAAGCCAAGGAGGCGATGTTCTTTTACACCGACACCGCCGACGCGCCCTGGGTGATCGTGAAGTCGAACGACAAGAAACGGGCTCGGCTGAACGCGATGCGGCATTTCCTGTCGACCATCGACTATCCGAACAAGGACGCCGAGGTCGTGGGCACCCCTGATCCGCTGATCGTCGGTCGCGCGACGCAAGTTCTGGGGATGGGGCCAGCGATCTACGAGGCTGCCACCCATCCGGCGATGGTGCGGGGCTGAGGGCGCTGCGCTGCGGCTAAGGGCATGGCTTGTGAAGCCTGTCGGGGCCGCGTAATCCAGCCGGATGACGCAAGCAATGACCACCACCTCGCACGCGCGGGAGACCCTTGTGCTGGGCTTGCCGCTGATCGGCTCGCATCTGGCGCAGATGGCGCTGCATGTGACCGATACGGTCATGGTCGGCTGGTATGGCGTGGTGCCGCTGGCGGCGGTCGTTCTGGGGGCGTCGTCGTTCTTCATCGTCTTCGTCGTCGGGTCCGGCTTTGCCAAAGCGGTAATGCCGATGGTTGCCGCCGCCCTTGGCCGGGACGACGAAACCCAGGTGCGCCGCGACACGCGGATGGGGATCTGGCTTTCGATTGCCTACGGCATCGCGGTCTATCCGGTCTTCTGGTGGTCCGAGCCGATCCTGCTGGCGCTGGGACAGGCCCCTGACGTTTCGGCCATCGCGCAGGACTACATGCGGATCGTCGGCTTTGGCATGGTGCCGGCTCTGGTCGTGACGGTGCTGCAAAGCTATCTCTCCGCGCTGCATCGGACCCAGGTGGTGCTGTGGGTGACGCTGGCTGCGGTGGTGCTGAACATCGGGGTGAACTGGGTGCTGATCTTCGGCAACTGGGGTTTCCCCGAACTGGGCGCGCGTGGTGCGGCCGTGGCAACCATCGGCACGCAGATCCTGTCGTTGGTCGTGCTGGCGATCTACGCGGGCCGTCTGCCCGAGTTGCGCCGCTTTCACCTGTTCCAGCGCTTCTGGCGCCCCGACTGGCAAGCTATGCGACTGGTCTGGCGGCTTGGTCTGCCGATCGGGCTGACCGGGTTGGCAGAGGGCGGGCTGTTCCAGGCCTCGGCGCTGATGATGGGCTGGATCGGCACGGTGGAACTGGCCGCCCATGGCATCGCGCTTGAGGTCGCGGCGCTGACCTTCATGTTGCATGTCGGGCTGTCCAGCGCAGCCACCATCCGGATTGCGCGCTTTGACGGGCAGGGCAACCGACACGCATTGCGTCAGGCCGCCAAGGTGGCGGTCGTCCTGTCGCTGGTCGTGGCAGGCGGGTCGGTGGCGCTGTTCCTGTCTTTGCCCGGGACGATCGTTGCGCTTTTTCTTGACCTCGCCAAACCGGAAAGTGCCGCGATCCTTGCCTATGGTTCGGTGCTATTGATGGTGGCGGCGCTGTTTCAGCTGGCCGACGGCATGCAGGTCATGGCGCTGGGCCTTTTGCGCGGGGTGCAGGACACGCGCGTGCCGATGTGGCTGGCTGCCGTCAGCTACTGGCTGATCGGCATTCCCTCCAGCTATGTGCTGGCCTTCCGGCTGGGCTATGGCGGGGTCGGGCTGTGGCTGGGTCTGGTCGTGGGCCTTGTCTGTGCCGCCGCCAGCCTGATGTGGCGGTTCTGGCGACTGGTGCGCTAACGCCAGAGATGCGCGAGGCTGGCAAACCGGCCCTGCAGTTTCGACAAAAGCCGGTTCGCCGGTCCGGGATGCGGGATCTCGCCGGATGCAAGCCGGTCCAGCGCCACTTCGGGCGGGCAGGGGCGGCGCGAGACTGGGTCCCAGTAGCGCGGATAGGCGATCAGCGCGGCATGGGCGAGATGTGCGAGGTCCGGCCCCGGGCCGCGCCAGGGCGGCACCGGACCAAAATCGCGGGTTAGGCCCCAGCCGGCATAGAACGGCGCGCCAAGGCAGGTGACGGGAAGGCCCCGAATCAGCGCCTCGAAGCCCAGAAGCGAGGTCATCGTCCAGACCTCCTGCACCTCGGCCAGAAGCCCGGCCGGATCAGCGCCAGTCGCGACCACATCCGCCAGACCGGCCAGACCGTCGGACGGAATGGCCCCCTGTCGCAAGCCCGCCTCGACATCCGGGTGCGGTTTGTAGATCAGCACCGCTTGCGGGTTCGCGGCCCTGACAGCGCGCAGGAGCGCAAGGTTCGTGGTCACTTCACCCGCGCCCTTGCGGATCGAGGCGTCATCCTCGACCTGTCCCGGGACGACGATGCGGTGGCCTTTGGGCAGGTTGGGCAGCGCGCCGCCAAGGTTGTATTTCGACAGACCCCCGTCCCGCAGTCGCGCGATCAGCGCCATGGCCCGGTCACGCCCGCCCGCGGGCAGCGGAGCAGCAATCAGCCGGTCCAGCCGCGAGAGCCGTGTCGGGTCATAGTAGATACCAAGATCGTCGGTCACGAGCGAGAGGGGTGGCACCAGTTCTGCGCCAAGCCCGCGCGAGCGGAGGAAGCCGTCCTCGACCCGGAGGAAGGGGGCCTTGGGATGAAAGTGGTCGGGCACTTTTCCGGCCCAGACCAGAAGGCTGCGCCCGGAGGAGGTGGCCAAGCCGTCAGCCACGGCGGGATCATCGCTAAAGCGCAGGGGCCGCGTGCCGCCGAACACGGCCTGCAGGCGAGGGCGCTTCCAGAGCCGCATTCCGGCGGCGACATGGCCCCGGCGATCTTCGCGAAAGGCGCGGACTTCGGCCTCCAGTTGGTTGATGACCTCGTCCAGCCCGCACAGCCGGTCGCGGCAGGGGTCATACCAGATCGGGGCAAGCATCATGGCCCCGGTAAATAGCTCCTCGCGCGTGAGGCGGCGCGTGCGGCGGGGCAGCGGCTGTTCGTCACGGGTCAAGCCCCAGCCTGCATAGAACGGCTGGCCGAAGACCCGGGGGCAGTGGCCGTGCAGGATGGCCTCGAAGCCCATCTGCGACGAGACGGTGTAGACATCGGCCGCATTGGCCAAGAGGCGATGGGGTGAGACCGGGGCCGCAAGCAGCGTCACACGGCCCCCGGCGTCACCCCGGCCGAAGTGCCCGGGGCGCAGGCCAAGCGCGGTTTCGGGATGAGACTTGATCACGATCCGCTTTTCGGGGTGATCGCGCAGGGCTGTGGCAAGCATGGTGCGGAAGGTGTCGGTCGAGGCCCCGGAATAGCGGATCGAGGCGTCACCGGCGCTTTGGTCGATGATCAGGACATAGCCAGGGTCGGGCGCGGGCAGGTCAGGGTCATGATTATTGTATTTTGATAAGCCTTGATCCATTAATTGGGAAAATAGGCGGCTTCCCTCATCCAGAATGTTCGAATCCTGAAAGTCGGTTGAGCCGAGGATCTGCTCCAGCCGCGACGGTGCGCTGCTGTCGAAATGCACGCCGACCGGGTCGATCAGAAACCCGAGCGGGGCACCACCGCCTGCCCGACCAGGCATTATGGACCGCAGGAAAGCGTCCTCGACCCGGACAAGCGGCACCTTGCGGCGGTTGGCCAGCGCCTCGCCCCGCCAGGCGGTCGGGCTGCGGCCCCAGACCAGAGCGCCATCCCCCGGGCCGGGCAGGCCCAGGTGCAGCTCATGCCCGGCAAGCTGCAAGACCCGATGCAGCCGGGCATTGCGCAGAAGCGAAAGGTTCTGGTGCAAGAGCCGCCGGGGAACTCCGGCCAGCGTCATCGTCGTGTCCATGCCGGACAGCGGCGGCGTCATTTCCCCGTTTTGGCAGTGTTGGCAAGGCCGGTCGCAGCCGTGGTCGTGCCGGTAATCGCCCCAAGAGTCTTCTGCCACTGCACGAAGGGCGCTTCGGTGACATAAAGCGTGTCGCCGTCCCGGACCAGGAAGTCACGCGCTTCGAAAAGGCCCGTCGGCTCGGTCAGGTCAAGGACATAGACGATGCGCTGGTCGCCGATGAGGTCGTTGCGACCCAGGACCGCGCGAGCGATATCCTCGCTTTCGTCGCGCAGGATGAAGACGCCCGTAGGGTCGGCGGACATGGTCGCCAAACCGCCGACGGTGGCAATCGCTTCCAGAGCCGAAATGGTTTCGGACTCGAACGGCACCAGGCTTTGCGCGCCCGTCGCCCCAAGGGCAATGAACTTGCGGCTGTCCTTCTCGACAACGATCTTGTCGCCAGCCCGCAGGGCGATGTCGAGGTTGGGATTCTCGTAAAGATCATTCAGCCGGATCTTGCCGGAGAAGCTGCCGCGCGTGACGCGAACGATGGCAATGGAGGGGTCGACAGTCACGCCCCCTGCCTTGGCCAGCATCGTGCCAAGCGTGCGGGTGGACGCTTCGATCGGGTAGACCCCGTTCAACCCGGCCTGGCCCGAGATCGACACGGTCGAGCCTTCGCCGGGACGTCGCGCGACACTGACCTGCGGGTCCGGCGTCTGGTCTTCCAGCTTGCGGGTGATGGCCTGGCGCAGGCCTTCGGGCGTCTGGCCTGCTGCCTTGATCCGACCGGCATAGGGAATGTAGATGTAGCCCTGCCCGTCGACCTGGATATCGGACAGACCCGACACCCGCTGTCCGGTGTTGCCCAGAAGCGGGTCATCCTTGACGTTCTCGTAGACCGTCACATTGATCGTGTCGCCCGAAGAAATCATGTCGGACGCAACGACCCCTGCATCGCGGAAGCCCTGGCTGAAGCCGAAGGCCGGCTGCGTCGCCGTGGCGCGGGTGACGGTCGGGGTGACCGTAACGATGAAGGCGTCGCCATTTTGTTCGACCGAGCCGGCAAAGATCTCGCGCTTGTTCGGGCCGGACCGGGGCAGACCGCAGGAGGCCACCATGGCCACCGAAGCCAACAGGGCAATCGCCCGAGCCGTGTGGGTCGCTCTGATCGTCACTGCCCTTATCCCCTTCATTCTGCTTCGGATTTTTGACACGGCCACTTTAGCGAATGCACCTGCGCAAGGCTACACCGCCAAGCGGAATTCATCGGACAACCCGCAACTGTTGCCGAGGTGCCGCGTTGCCCTGCGCCAGCGCCTGATAGGGATCGGTGGACGACAGCATCAGGTCCACAACTTGTCGGAGCAAGGCCCGCCGCCCGCGCGACGCGTAGAAGCCGCCCACCAGTTGCGAGGTTTCCAAAAGGAAATGCCGGTAGTCGCGATAGGCGCGCGTGTCAGGGCGTTCGGGAGCGGCAAAGAACGCCTCAAGTGGTTGCGACGACACGAATTCCGGCTTGGCATAAACCGCCGCGCCAAAGGTTCGCAGCGGCAATCCGCGCCACAGGGCCTGCTGCCCGGCGGTCGAATTCACCGTGACGGCGGACCGCGCATCGTTCAAAAGCCGGGCCAGCTTGCCGCCCCGGACGAAGTGGACGCGCTCCCTGACCCCGTGCAGCCGGGCAAGGCGGCGGATTTCGGGCAGAAGCGGCACCCGCCCGTCTTCCAAGGGATGCGCCTTGAAGACGAGGTGGTGATGGCGGGGGGCACCCTTGGCGAAGCCCTCGATCACCAGTGCCAGAAACTCGGTCATCGAGGCAAAGGGCGAATGGTTGCGAAAGCTGGCGTCATGTTCCAGTTGCAGGATCGCGAGGTGATAGGGAAAGCCGCCGTTCCGGATGCGCCATGTCGCCAGTCGGCGTTCCAGCCGGTGCAGGGGCATCAAGAGGAAACGGTTGAGATACAGCAGGAATTCCTGGCCTACGGTCAGCGCCCGGTGCGGGCGGAAGTTCGCATAGGCCCGAAAGCCCATCGCGACGCAGCCGTGATACAAGGCCCCCCAGAACATGTGCTGGCGCATGTCGCCCCAAGTGGCAGGAACCTCTGGCAGCTCACGGTCGATGCGGTCGAGCGCGCCCTGCATCTGCGGCACGGTCAGGTCCATCAGCGGGGAATGCCCGTTCGACCCGCCCCGTTCGTAAGTGACCCAGTAGGGGCGCAGATACCCCTCCTCGAACACATGCACGGTGACGCCACCTGTCTGGGCCAGGCGGATCGCGGTTGCGTGGATCGGCCGGGTGTCGCCGTAGACCACCAGATCGGTGATCCCGTGTCGGGCAAAGATGTCGGCACACGCCTTCGGCCAGCGCTCCGGTGTGCCGTGAAAGGCGATGTAGCCCGCCCCCGGCCAGAAGACCCGGTCGCCAAGGTTGAAGCCCACGCGCCAGACCTTGCCCCCGGCGGCGCGGATCTGGCGGCCAAGCTGGTGGAACCAGGGACCGTGCGGGCCCTGCAGGAAAAGAAAGTGGCGCGGGTCGGTCAAGCGCGGGCCTAGCGGTTGGATCAGCGCGCGCAGGGTGGCGCATTGGGGCTGACAAGGGGGGATCATGGCCTCAATCCCCTCGGGCTTGCAAGCCGCATGACCTCGCTTTACCCAAGGGGGGATGCATCAGGAGCAGGCCCATGTTCACCGGAATTGTCACTGACGTCGGGCGCATTGTCGATACCAGGGTCACCGGCGACCTTCGGGCGCGGATTGCCACCCGTTATGATGTGGAGGGCATCGACATCGGGGCAAGCATCGCCTGCGACGGGGTCTGCCTGACGGTCGTGGCGCTGGGAGATCAGCCGGAGAACTGGTTCGACGTCGAGATCAGCGCCGAAACGCTGTCGAAGACCAACATCGGGCACGATGGCTGGCCGGTCGGCAAGCGGATCAACCTGGAGCGCGCGCTGCGGGTGGGCGACGAGCTTGGCGGGCACATCGTGTCGGGCCATGTCGACGGGGTGGCCGAGGTGGTGAAGGTCGCGCCCGAGGGCGGGTCGGTTCGCGTGACCTTCCGCGCGCCCGAGGCTTTGGCGAAGTTCATAGCACCCAAGGGGTCGGTCGCGCTGAACGGCACCTCGCTGACGGTGAATGAGGTCGACGGGGCCGAGTTCGGGGTGAATTTCATCCCGCACACGCAAGAGGTGACGACCTGGGGCGAGGTCGCGGTGGGCAACCGGGTGAACCTGGAGGTCGACACCATGGCCCGCTATGTCGCGCGGCTGCGCGAGTATGGTTGACAGGGTGCCTCTGGTCGGCCCCGGGGGTTTCACACCCCCGGACCCCCGTGGAGTATTTGGGAAATGAGCAAACGCAAGTTGAATCAAATGCTGCGGAGTAACTGATGGGCGAGATCGGGCACAACGGTGGACCGTCGCTGGAGGGCGGGGTCAGCTGGCGGAAGCATTGCTGGTCGGCGGCACGCGAGCGGCTGTTGCCGACCCTGCCCATCGAGGTCGTCAGGCTGCGGGTGAAGCGGGCGCAGGCTTTGGGGCTGGATTACAGGACTTATGCCGGAGTGCGGGCGGCCACGGGGCATGATGTGGTGGCGTTTCTCTTTTCGTCCAATGCGTTGCGGGTGTCGCTGGTTCGCCCCGAGATGCCCGGGGACCGGGCTGCGAAGCTGTCGGTGGTGCAATGCGGGCGGCTGGCGCTGGCGGTTGCACCATTGACGCCGGGGTTGGTGGAGGCGGCAAATCAGGCGGTTCTGGACGCCGCCCACCCCGCCCCCTATGCGCTGGCGGGGTTCGGTGAAATGCGGTCGGCCCTGCGCGCGGCATTGGGCAAGGTGCCGTCGGATCAGGTGATCCTGGTCGGCGATCTGGGGCTGGAGCGCGACTGGTGCGCGGCGGGGCGGCTGGCGGGGTATCTGCCGGCGGATCGGTATTTCGGGTGAGGCGGGGGTGAGAACTCTGCGACGGGCCGATGCTGCGGATATCGACGCACTGGTCCGCATTCGCGGCGCTGTGCGGGAAAACCGCTTGCGTGATCGTTTGTCAGTCTCCCGTGCCGATTACGACTGGTTCATCGCGCAGGGCCGGGTCTGGCTATGTGACCTGGGCGGGCAGGTCGCCGGCTTTTCGGCAGGCGACCCGCGCGACGGGACGATCTGGGCGCTGTTTGTTGATCCGGATTGCGAAGGTCTGGGGCTGGGAGCAGAGCTATTGGCGCGGGCAGTTGATGACTTGCGGGCGGATGGCCATCACGCAGCGCAGCTTTCCACCGATCCCGGCACAAAGGCGGCGCGGCTTTATCGGAAGCTGGGATGGCAGGAGGTCGGGCCGACGGCTGAGGGCGAGCTGGAGTTCCGGCTAACCCTGTAGCGACAATGAAAAACGGCGGCCCCGAGGGACCGCCGTTTCGCATTAAATGAATCCGAAGGATCAGGCCGCGACGCGACCGACCAGGACCGAGTCGACCTGCTTCGCGGCACCCGCCTCATCCACACCCGAAACAGCCGCGACTTCGCGGGTCAGGCGTTCGAGGGCGGCCTCGTAGAGCTGACGCTCGGAATAGGACTGCTCGCGCTGGTCGTCGGTGCGGTGCAGGTCGCGGACCACTTCGGCGATCGACAGAAGGTCGCCCGAGTTGATCTTCTGTTCGTATTCCTGGGCGCGGCGCGACCACATCGCCCGCTTGACCTTGGCCTTGCCCTTCAGGGTGTCCAGCGCCTTGTTCACCACATCGGGGGCCGACAGGGCACGCATGCCGATGTCGAGCGCCTTGTGCGTGGGCACGCGCAGGGTCATCTTGTCCTTCTCGAACGAGATGACGAAAAGCTCCAGCTGAATCCCCGCGATCTGCTGTTCTTCGATCGAGATGATCTTGCCCACGCCATGCGCAGGATAGACCACGAAATCGTTCGGACGGAATTCAGGCTTCTTCGACTTGGTCATTCAGCTTTCCCCAGATTGGAGGCCCCTTCCGCGACAAAGACCCCGCGCCCTGAACCCCTCAGTTCAGGCGTTTGGAGCTTGAGTTGTCACAAAAGAATAGGGCCCAGGCGTTGTGCGCTAAGCCGGTGTCAGGCTTCCATGCTTGCTTTGTAAACGAATGATAACACAAAAATCGCCTGATTCCAACTGCTGCGAATCCGGGCAAAATGCAACTAACACCTTGGATTTGCACTGCTTTGCAGGCAGTCACCGATTCGTGGTCACATTTGCGCCCGAATCGGGCAGCGACCTTAGCCGCCCGCGCCAGGGGCTTCCGAGAAGTACTTCGCGCGCTTGTCAGTCTCGCCATCACGCTCTTCATAGCCGGGCATCGGGTCTTTCTTGGTCACGATCACCGGCCATTGGACCGCGTATTTGCGGTTGAACGAGACCCATTCCTCCATGTCCGGCTCGGTATCCGGGCGGATGGCGTCGGCGGGGCATTCGGGTTCGCAGACGCCGCAGTCGATGCATTCATCCGGGTGGATGACCAGCATGTTCTCGCCTTCGTAGAAGCAGTCGACCGGGCAAACCTCGACGCAGTCGGTGTATTTGCAGGCGATGCAGTTGTCGATGACGATGTAGGTCATGGGTCGGCCCTGAAGCAGAACGGTTGATTGGTAGCTAGAGCAGGAGGCCGGATCATTCAAGACGGTCCGGAAGATCGGACGCTTCCGGTTCGGACGGGGCAGGGTCGAGATCAAGGAACAGCGCCTGCGCTTCGCTGGCCGGGCCGCGGCGCTGGCCCAGCGCCAGAACCCGCACCAGGCGGATGCGGTGGCCTTGCGGAAATGTGAGGGTGTCGCCTTCGGAGACGTCCCGGCCGGGGCGACTGATGCGGGTCCCGTTCACGCGGACGGACCCCGCCTCGATCACTTCGGCAGCAAGGCTGCGCGATTTGAAGAACCGCGCTTGCCAGAGCCATTTGTCCAGCCGCAGCTTCGCGGCAGTCTTCGGGTCAGACCTGCCCGAAAGCCCCGGCAATCAGATCTTGCCCTTAAGCGCAAGGAGAGCGGCGAACGGGTTGTCCGGGTCGATGGGCTTTTCGGCGCGGGGCGGGCGGGCCTCGAACGACTTCTGCCGGTCGTCGCGCTGCGGCTTGCCGCCCTTGTAGTCGCCCTTGGGACGATCACCTTTCGGGCGGTCGCCACGCGGACGATCCCCCTGCGGACGATCCCCCTGGGGACGGTCTCCCTTGGGCCGGTCACCCTGCGGCCGGTCACCCTGCGGCCGGTCGCCTTGTGGGCGGTCTGCGCGCGGGGCGCGGGCTTCGCCTTCCTTGCGTTCGGGGCGGGGGCCACGCTCGCCGCTGCGTTCGCCACCCCGTTCGGGGCGCTGGCGGGGCTTCGGCGCCCAGGTGAAGGTGTAGAACGACTCCATTTCCGGGGCTGCCGCCTCGGGTTCCGGATCGGCGACCGGGGCAAGGATCGAGACTTCCTCTGGGATCGGCTGGCCTGCCGCGATGGCGGCGGCGGCTTCTGCCGAGATTTCCGGAGCCTTCGCGGCTTCGGTCTTCACCTTGGCACGTTCGGCCTTTTCGCCCTTGTAGCCAAGTCCGCCCATCAGGTCGGCGAACTGGTCCAGCGTCATGCCGGTGATCGACAGCATGTCCGGCGTCGCCTCAAAGCCGGCACGGCTGTCTTTCTGGCGCAGGATGTCGGCGAGGCGTTCCAGCATGTCGATGCGGATCGCCCGGGTTCCGGCGGGATGGTAGCCTGCCAGCGCGTAGTGCTGCTTGGGCACTTCGGCCACATTCGGGATGGTGACAAGGCCGGGGGGTGGCGATTCCGGGAACTCTTGCAGCCCGTTCCACAGCGACCAAAGCACCAGCCGCAACCGGGTTGGGGCGGGTTTCAGAAGCGCGGGCAGGAAGATGGTGAACTGACCAAAGCGGACGCCGTGTTTGCGGAGCGCGCCGCGGGCGTCCTGGTCAAGCTCCTTCACCTCGGCGGCGACCTGTTCGCGCGGGAGAACACCCAGAGCTTCGGACAGGCGGAAGGCGAAGCCGCGGGCGAGGCCGGTCAGCGTCTCGTCGCGGGCCATGGCCAGAAGCGGCTCGAACTGGGCGGTGACCTTGCGGTCGATGAAGTGCTGCAGGCGGCGGCGGACCTTTTCCACCACCTCCGGCCCGGCTTCTTCATCCACGAAGGCCTCGACCGAGGGTTTTGCGGCCTCGGCGCCCTTCACCAGCTTGCCCACCGCGTTCGAGCCCCACATGAGGCCGCCCTGTTCGGTGAAGTCCAGCTCGGTGTCCGGTGCGTTGTAGAACCGGTCGGCGCGCAGGTGAAACTCCGGCTTCAGCGCCAGCAGTGCGGCCTGAGCCAGCGTCTTGGCGGCATCCGGCGTGGCGCTGGCATCCTGCTTGAAGCGGAAGCCTTCCAGTTTCCCGGCGAACTCGCCTTCGACCGTCACTTCGCCCTTGTCGTTCACTTCGGCCACGAGAGCCTCCTTCTGCTTCAACCGGCGGAGGAGAACAGATGTCCGCCGGTCGACAAATCGTTGCGTCAGCGCCGCATGCAGGGCATCCGACAGTCGGTCTTCTACCGCGCGCGTCTCATCGCGCCAATGGCTTTCGTCTGCAACCCAGTTTTTCCGCTGGGTGACGTAGGTCCAGGTGCGAATATAGGCCAGCCTGCGCGATAAAGTGTCGATATCGCCGTCGGTCCTGTCGATCCGATTGATCGCCGTTGCAAGCCAGTCCGACGGGATGCGGCCGCCACCAAGGCCCCGGCCCACCAGAAACTCGAAGATCCGGGTCAAAAGTGTGGTGTGTTCGGGCCCAGAGGACGACCGGAAGTCCGGAATCCGGCAGACGTCCCACAGAAGCTGTACCCGCTTTGGTTCGGTCAGCTTGTCCTGCACTTCCGGCAGGGCGGCCAGCGCCTTCAGCGCCAGGACGTCGTCGGCATCCCGTGCGCGGGTCAGCCATTCGTTGGATGTGGGCGCTTCAAGGCTGCGGATCAGCCGGTCGGACGATCCGAAATCCATCGATTCGTTGCGCCAGTGCAGTTTCTTGACCGGCGAGAAACGGTGGTTCTCGATGGCTTCCACCAGGTCTTCGTCAAAGGGCCGCGCCTCGCCCGTGACGCCGAAGGTCCCGTCCTCGGTATGCCGCCCGGCGCGGCCCGCGATCTGGGCCAGTTCGTGCGGATAAAGCGCCCGCATCCGGCGGCCATCGAACTTCGACGTCGCTGAAAACGCCGCGTGCTTGATGTCGAGGTTCAGGCCCATGCCGATGGCATCGGTCGCGACCAGATAGTCCACGTCGCCGTTCTGGTAGAGCGCGACCTGAGCGTTCCGCGTCCGGGGGGACAGCGCGCCCATGACGACCGCGCAGCCGCCCTTCTGGCGCCGGATCAGCTCGGCGATGGCATAGACGTTTTCGACCGAAAACCCAACGATGGCCGACCGTTCCGGCATCCGGCTGATCTTCTTCGACCCGGCATAGCGCAGGGTAGACATTCTTTCACGCTTCAGAAACGTCACATGCGGCACGAGGCCCGCGATGGCCCCGCGCATCGTGTCGGACCCCAGAAACAGCGTCTCGTTCAGCCCCCGGGCGCGGAGGAGACGGTCGGTGAAGACGTGGCCCCGGTCGGCATCGGCGCAAAGCTGGATTTCGTCCACTGCGACGAAATCTGCCCCGATTTCCAGGGGCATCGCTTCGGTCGTGCAGACCCAATACTGGGTGCGCTCCGGCACGATGCGCTCTTCGCCCGTGACCAGCGCCACAACCGATGGCCCGACGCGGGCGACGATGCGGTCATAAACCTCGCGCGCCAGCAAGCGCAGCGGCAGGCCGATGACCCCGGTCCGGTGCGCAAGCATGCGGTCGATTGCGTGATGGGTCTTGCCGGTGTTCGTCGGCCCAAGGACCGCCGTCACCCGCCGGGTGGCGTCCATGGCTTAAAGCTCCTGCCCCTCGGCTTCGGTCTCCAGCCGATCGATGGCATCGGCAGCGCCGGCCATATTCGGATGGATGGCAATCGCGGCGCGGTAGGCTTGCAGCGCGCGCTCGGGCTTGCCGGTTTCCTCAAGGATCATCGCAAGACCGGACAAGGCACCGAAATGCCGGGGGTTCAGCGTCAGCACCGTGGCGATGTCCGCGACCGAAGGCCCGAATTCGCCGGCCATGTAATAGGCCGTGGCCCGCGCATTCCAGGCTTCGGCGAAGTTCGGATCTTGGTCGATGACCGCGCTGAAATGGTCGATGGCCGCCGGGTAGTCGCCCAGGTCCATCGCATCGCGCCCGCGCTGCAACAGAAGATCCAGCGCCGGAGAGCCCGATTTCGACCATTCGATCCAGATTTCCGTCTCGATCCGGCCCGCCTCGGCCGCGTCCGCGGTCTTCAACCGGTCGAACAACCCGTCCAGCTTGGCGGTGTCTTCGGCCCAGACCGCAGCGCAAGTCAGGAAAAGCAGCAAAAGTGCCGCAACGATACGATTGAGAATGGCGGCCCGGACACGCATAACTTGAAAGTAACCGATCCGCGCCAGATTGCCAGTGGGGCAGGGTCACGAACCGGAGACTTGTGATGAGCGAAATGATCGATGCAGCCGTGAAGGCGCTGTCTGCCAAACTTTCGGACGGCTTCGACGGAGTGGCCAAGTTCGTGATCCCGGGCGAGGGGGCGATCATGCTGGACGGTCTGGGTGTCCGCGCCGGGGATGACGAGGCCGATGTCACCCTGACCGCCGAGGCTGACGTGTTCCGCGCCATTCTTGATGGCGACATGAACGCGACGATGGCCTTCATGACCGGAAAGCTCTCGGTGGACGGCAACATGGGGCTGGCGATGAAGCTTGGCGCGGTGCTGGGGTGAAACTCGACACCGCCCTTCCAGCGCCGTTTCACGCCGGCGTCGCAGATGCGCCGCCCGGTGCGGTCGTCGTCTGGGCGTCTGCGGGATCGGGGGCGGGGGCGGTGCGCATCCGGCTCGCCTCGTGGAAGGCGGGCGACAAGGGCACGGTGCTGCTGCTGCCCGGTCGGACGGAGTGCATCGAAAAATACGGCCGCGCGGTGGGTGATCTGGTCCGGCGCGGGTATTCGGTGATCTCGATTGACTGGCGCGGTCAGGGTCTTGCCGACCGTGTCCTGCCCGACCGGATGATGGGTCATGTCGGCGATTTTGACGAGTACCAGCAAGACCTTGACGTCATGCTGGCCGAGGCGGAGCGCCTGGACCTGCCGCAGCCCTGGTACATGCTGGCGCATTCGATGGGCGGCTGCATCGGGTTGCGTGGTTTGATGCGGGGCCTGCCGATCAAGGCCGCCGCCTTTTCCGCGCCGATGTGGGGCATCGCGATGGCTGCCTGGCTGCGACCCGTGGCAGCGATGGTTTCGGCGATTGCCGCGCCCCTGGGCCTGGTGACGCGCTATGCGCCTTCGACGAGTGCCGAGACCTATCTTCTGCAGGTCCCGTTCGAGGGCAATGTCCTGACCTCCGACCGCGAGATGTGGGACTATATGCGCCGTCAGGTGTCCGAAGTGCCGGACCTGGCACTAGGCGGTCCGTCGATTGGCTGGCTGAAGGCGGGACTGCAGGAATGCGCGGCATTGTCGGCCCTGCCTGCGCCGAAGATCCCGGCGATCTGCGGGCTTGGCACGGCGGAGAAGGTGGTGGATGTGCCTCCGGTCCATCTGCGGATGGCGGGCTGGTCGAACGGGCAGCTGGACCTTTACCCAGGGGCGGAGCACGAGATCATGATGGAAGGACCGGCCACCCGCGCCCGGTTTTTCGACCGCGCGGCAGCACTGTTCGCGGCAAACCGCTAGGACGGGTTGGCAGTTTCCCCCACCTGTCGCTTCAGTTCCACCTATTGCCGTGCAAGGCAGGACAGGCAGGGCGCATCGGGGGTTTCGGCGAATTCCATGATCCGGCCCTCGGGCCCGATCAGGAAAAGGTGTCCCTGGTCCAGTTCGGACCGCTGCATCGCTTGCATCGCCTCGAAGAACACGGATTCGGCTGCAAGGTCCGGGCAGGCCATCTTTGTCGCACCGATCGCACCGAAACTGACGTCGGGCAGGGCTGCGGTGTTCGTGCCGAAGAACCGGTTGCAGGGTGCCATGCCGGTCACCTTGTCGCCGTCAAGGCGCAAGGAGGCCTCCCAGGCGACCTGTTGGCCTTCCAGCCCGACAAGGTGCCAGTCGATGCCGGTGATGTCGTTGGACAAAGCGGGGGTCACGCAGGCTGCCAGGGCTGCGAAGGACAGAAGGGAAAGGCGCATCGGACAGGCTCCTTGAACAGGTCAGATATCCCTTTGACGCATCAGAAAGCCTCGGGCTTGGCCTCGCGCGCCATGTGATCCAGAACGGCGTTGACGAACTTGGATTCCTTCCCCTCGGGGAAGAAGGCCTTGGCCACGTCGACGTATTCGGTGATCGCGACCTTGGGCGGGGTCACCATGTCCACAAGCTCGCCGCCAGCCGCCCGGAAAAGCGCGCGCAGGACCGGGTCGATCCGGTCGATGGGCCAGGCCGCAACCAGCGCCCGATCAGTCAGCTGGTCGATCTTCGCCTGCCAGTTTACCGCCGCGCCAACGACGGCGCGGAAATGATCGACGTCGCCCTCGGCAAACTCGCCCTCGTCATAGGTCGCGCCAAAGCGGTGCGTCTCGAACTCGCGGGTCACCGCCTCGACCGTCTGGCCCGAGACCTCCATCTGAAAGAGCGCCTGCACCGCGTAAAGCCGCGAAGCCGATTTCATCTGGCGCTTTGCCTGGCCCCGATCTTGTGCCTTGTCGGAAGTCATGCCCGGAAACCGATCCCCTTGGATTTCCCGGCCCATGTGCGCGACAAGGCCACAAGATGCAAGGCCGCCGCTGCGGCACCGCCGCCCTTGTTCTGGCCTGCGGGGTCGGCACGAACCTCGGCCTGAGGGCGATTTTCCACCGTCAGGATGCCATTGCCGATGCAGGCCCCCTGCAATCCCAAGAGGCTGATCGCGCGCGAGCTGTCATTGCAGACCGTGTCGTAATGCGTCGTCTCGCCCCGGATCACGCAGCCAAGGGCGACATAACCATCATAGTCGGCCATCCGTTCCGCCATCGCGATGGCTGTCGGCACTTCCAGCGCCCCCGGCACCTCGATCAGGTCGACCGTGGCCCCGCAAGCCGCCCCGACAGCCCGAGCGCCCGCGACAAGGTTGTCGGCGATGTCCTTGTAGTATGGCGCAACCACGATCAGAAGCTTCACCGGCTTGTCGAAGCTGGGAAGGGGCAGCGTATAATGCGTCTCGGCGGTCGCCATGACTTACTCCTTGATCGCGCGGGTGCCCGCGATGGTCAGGCCATAGGCTTCGAGGCCCACGAAACGCGGCGCGGCGGAATTCGTCACCAGGGTGATCGCCGACAGTCCCAGCGTCGACAGGATCTGCGCGCCAAGGCCATACTGGCGCAGCGTCTGCGGCGAATGCTCGCCCGGGGCCACCATCTTCATCGTCGTATCGCGCAGCAGGACCACCACACCGCGCCCCTCGGCCGAGATGATGCGCATCGCCGCAGGCAACTCGCCCCCGCCGCCGACGCCCAGCACATCTTCCAGCGGGTTCAGGGCATGGACCCGCACAAGGACCGGGCCGGGGACCGAGAGGTCGCCCTTGGACAAAACGATATGCTCGTCGCCGTGGGTTTCGTCTGCGAAAACCCGCATCAGCCAGTCGCCGCCATGCGCCGACTGCACCGCGCTGACCGCTTTCTCGGTGATCAGGTTGTCGTGGCGGCGGCGATAGGCGATCAGATCGCTGATCGTGCCGATCTTCAGACCATGCCTTTGTGCGAACGCGATCAGGTCGGGCAGGCGGGCCATGGTGCCATCATCGTTCATGATCTCGCAGATCACCCCCGATGGGTTCAGCCCGGCGAGGCGGCTTACGTCCACTGCCGCCTCGGTATGGCCTGCGCGCACCAGCACGCCGCCTTCGCGCGCACGCAGCGGGAAGATGTGACCCGGCGTCGCGATGTCGGCGGCCCCTTTGGTCGGGTCGATCGCGACCGAGACGGTGCGCGCCCGGTCAGCGGCCGATATGCCGGTCGTGACCCCTTCGCGCGCCTCGATCGACAGGGTGAATGCCGTCTCGTGGCGGCTGGAGTTCTTCGGGCTCATCAGCGGCAGCCCAAGCGCGTCGATCCGCGCGCCCGGCAGCGCAAGGCAGATGAGACCCCGGCCATGCGTCGCCATGAAGTTGATCGCCGACGGCGTGCACATCTGCGCCGGGATCACCAGGTCGCCTTCGTTCTCGCGGTCTTCATGGTCGACCAGGATGAACATCCGCCCGTTGCGGGCGTCTTCGATGATCTCCTCCGTAGAAGAAACGGCGTCGGAAAATTCTGACATGGGTGCCTCGCAAGCTCTCCGCGCCCATGTATCGCGAGGCGGGCGCAAAGGCCAGAGCCTCGGCGGTGCGTCCGTGCAGGCTTACCCCGCGCGGGCAGAGAGGACGGCAAGGCAGGCGACCTCGGCCAGTTGCTGCGTGGCCCCGAGGATGTCGCCAGTCTGCCCGCCGATCTTGCGCAGGGCGAGAAAGGCCAGGAGGATCGCCGGGCCAAGGGCGGCAAAGACCAGCGGCACCGCGGTCCAGCCGGTCAGGGCCACGGCAATCGCTGCGGCGATCAGAAGTGCCGACAGCGCCGTCGCGGGGCTGGGGCGTCCCGTGGTGTGGCTAAGGCCTTCGCCCCGCGCGTTCGGCAACAGTGCCATCGTCAGCGCCATCGGGGCGCGGGACAACGCCCCGGTCGCGACCAGCGCGGCCCAGAGGTCGCCCCCGTTCTGGCCGTAGACAAGCACTGCCGTGAGCGCCGACCAGCGGGCGAGGGTGACCAGCACAAGGGCAAGGACGCCGTAGCTGCCGACCCGGCTGTCCTTCATGATCTCCAGCCGCCGGGCCTTGGTCCAGCCGCCGTAAAGCCCGTCTGCAGTGTCCGAGAGGCCGTCCTCGTGAAGGCCCCCTGTGATCATGGCGGACAGGGCAAGGACCAGCGCCGCCGTGACCCCGGGCGTGATGCCCAGCCACAGCGCGGCTGCGGCGAGTGCCGCTCCCAGTGCCCCCAGCACTGCGCCGACGAGCGGCCAGGCCCAGGCCGAGGCGGCACCGGTGGACTGATGGTTCGGCAGGGGCAACCGCGACAGCAGCGCGAAGGCCGTCAGAAGGTCGGCAGGCAGCCGAAGGGCAATGTCGCGGATTGGGGTCAAAGCGGCTTATCCCGGCTGGCGTTCGGATGGGCTCTGGGGTAGCCCCAGATGCGAAAAGGTGCAATCCGGAGAAGACGATGCCGTTCCAGACCCTTGCCGATGTCCACGCGCTGCTGGCGAAGCTTCCGTCCCCGGACCAGGGTGCCATCGCGGCGGCCGAGGCGCGCAACGGCCAGCTGACCAAGCCGCCGGGCGCGCTGGGGCGGCTGGAGAAGCTGGCGATCTGGATGGGCGGCTGGCAGGGGACCGACAAGCCGACGGCGGACAAGCCGCAGATCGCGATCTTTGCTGGGAATCATGGGGTTACGGCCAAAGGCGTGTCGGCTTTTCCGGCAGAGGTGACCGCGCAGATGGTGGCGAACTTTGCCCATGGCGGGGCGGCTATCAACCAGCTGGCCCGCACGTTCGGGGCCAAACTTGATGTCCACGCGCTTGACCTCGACACGCCGACTGCGGACTTCACCGAAGCCCCGGCGATGACCGAAGAGGAGGTCGTCGACGCGATGCGCAAGGGCTATGAGGCGGTCAATCTGGAGGCCGACCTGTTCGTCGCGGGCGAGATGGGGATCGGCAACACCACTGCCGCCGCCGCAATTGCCACCGCGCTGTATGGTGGTGTCGGCTGGGCCGGGCGTGGAACCGGGGTGGATGACGAGGGCCTGCGCCGGAAGGAAGCTGCCGTTGCTGCGGGGGTGGAGCGGCACAAGGAGGTGCTCGCCGATCCGCTACAGGTGCTGCGCTGCCTTGGCGGGCGCGAGATTGCGGCGATGACCGGCGCGATCCTTGCTGCGCGGATGGGCCGGGTGCCGGTGATCCTGGACGGCTTCATCGCTTGCGCGGCGGCGGCTGTGCTGGAGAAGGCCGCGCCAGGCGCGCTGGACCATTGCATCGCCGGGCATCAAAGCGCCGAGGGCGCGCATGCGCGCCTGTTGGAGAAGCTCGGGAAAGAGCCGCTTCTGTCGCTGGGCCTGCGGCTTGGCGAAGGCTCGGGTGCGGCGCTGGCCATCGGCGTGGTGCAGGGCGCGGTCGCGTGCCATTCGGGGATGCTGACCTTCGCCGAGGCCGGGGTGGCTGCGGGCTGAATGCTTCGTCGTGGGCCTTCGTCCACTCGCCGCAGCGGGACGACGTCATCGACGGGCGGAAGCTGACAGACGACAGATGTCTACGACCAAATCCGTCCCGCGCGGACAGGTTCAGGCTTTCGGCATCTTCAGGCTGACAAGCCGCCCGCCCTTCTGATAGCGGACCTCGGTTTCGGTGATTGCCTTCACCGTCCCCCCGTCGATCTTGTCGCCAACCTTGACCTTCTTGTATTTCCCGTTCGACTGCCGGATCAGCGCGTAGCGGCGGCTGTCGGTGCCGTAGGTCCCGATCAGGTTGATCTTCGACAGGTTGATCGCATTTCTGTAGGTCGCCTGCTTGGCCACGCTGGCCTTGGTCGGGATCGACGGCGCGGCCTTGGTGGTCTCGGGCTCGTTCAGTTCGTCCACTTCCGCCGGTTTAGCCTCGGGGGCGGCGGCAGCGACTTCGATGGTCTCGGCCTCGGGTGCGGGCTCGCGGACGGCAGCGGCAACGGCAGCCTCGACGGCGCGGCTCAGATCACGCGGACGGGCGGCGGGGCGCATCGAGATCGCGACGACAGACGGGTTCTGCGCCTCAAGCGCGGCGGCTTCGGCCAGCTTCGCCTCCGCCTGAGCGGTCAGCGACGCGCCCTGCGCGCCCAGATCGGCAGGTGTGGCCGAAGCGGGCAGCACGACTGCCGCCGCTGTGACCACGCTGGCCGGTCGCGGCAGCGGGCGCAGGACGGCAAAGTCGGTCGCGCCCGCAGCGCCAAGGGCGGCACCGTCATTCGCAGTGGCGGGGGTCAGGCCTTCGGGGCGCAGCCGGGGCCGGAAGCCCGCCATCGCCGGGTCGGCGGGCGGAAGGGGCGCCGCAACCGGAGCAGTGTCCCCGGCCGTTACCAGCGAGGCATCCGCCGAGCTTGGCGGGACGACAGCAGGGGCCGGAACAGAGGCTGCCGCCAGACCGGCAGCCGAAGCGACAGCGCTGCGGGACGGGGGGACAAGTGGCGGCTTACCCGCGATCAGCATCACGCCGTCGGGGCTGATGATTCCCTCGGGCGTCGGCATCAGAAGACCCCGGGCGTCGAACTTGTAGACCGTGCCCGGAGCAGGGGGCGGCATCACCGGATCGGGAAGGGCATCCGACACCTCGATCGGGGCGGGCAGCGCAAGGGCGTCCAGCGCCGGGGGCGGGGCGTCCATGGAGGAAAGGAAGATCTCGTCCTGATCCTCGACCGGGGCAGCCCCAGCGGCGACGTCGGTCGCGACGGTGGTGCCCGGGGCGGGTTCCGGGGCCGGCGCGACTGCAGGTTCGGGGGCAGGTTCCGGTGTGGCTGCGGCCGCCGGCGCGGCTGCGGTCGGTTCGACAGCGGCGATCTTGGGTTCGACAGTCTCGCCTCCGCCGATATTCACCGGCAGGCTTTCGGTCGCGAGCGCGCCTGGACCCGCGGTTTCGGTCACGCTGACCGCCTCGGGCAGGGGACCAGTCATGCCTTCGGGGTCCTGCATGTCGGCAAGCATCTCGTCGCTGGCGTCGGGGATGATCTCGGTGGCCGCTGCACCATTCGTTGTGGCAGTGCCGCCAAGATACATCGAGGACCAAAGCCCGATGAGCGCAAGGAACAGAAGAAGAAGCCCGACCAGGACCATGAAGACAGTGCCACCGCGCTTTTTGGCAGGCGTTGCTGTCCCGAAGGTGCCGCCCGGTCGGGCTGGCGATTTCACCGTCGTCGGGCCGAGAGCCGGGCGCGGAATGTCGCCGCCCTTGACCTTGGCCTTGGCGCGGGTGCCCGGAATCGAGGGCGCGGTGACGAGGCCGGAATAGCTCTTGGTCGGCGCGGGACGAGCAATGGCCCCTTTGGCGGCAGCGGATGCCGCTGGCCGGGTGACACCGTCCATCGGACGCGACACGGCATCAGCCGCAGCGGCCCGGCGGCTGGCAAAAGCCACCATCGCGGCAGAGGATGGCGCGGGCGGAAGATCGTCATCAAGATCGTCGGACACCAGCTTGCGGGCGGAGGTCGGGGGCCGGTCATCGTCGGGTTCAGGGAAGGCCGACGTGTCGGTGACATGGGCGAAGGGGGCTTCTTCCGCTTCGGGTTCTGGCTTGGGGGCTGGCGGTGCCACGGGCGTGGCAACGGGTGCGGCATCAACCTCGAGTTCAGCGAGATCGGACATTTCCGGCGACGCAGCGACGGTGGCCTCGAACTGCGGCTCCGGGCTTGCCGCGAGGCTTGCAATGGGTTCGTCTTCGCCGATGTCGTCCAGAGCCTCCGGCATCCGGTCGGCCGCGTCCGCAGCGGTCGGGGTCTCTACCTCGGTCAGCTCGGCGTTGAGCGCCTCTTCCAGTCCGGGCAGCGGGTCGTCGTCGACCGCTGCCGGGGCCGGTTCGGCTGGGGTTTCGATGGGCGCTGCCACAGGCTCGGCCTTGGGCAGTTCGCGGTGCAGGATCGTGACCGGTTCGCGGTCACGCTCGACCGTCTCATCATCGGCAAGCAGGCTTGCGGCGGCGGCGGTCGGGCCGAACCAGGGTTCGCCGACGAAGGTGCCCTCTTCCGGGATGGCGACGAACGAGACCGGGTTCAGCCGGTGTTCGACGGCGAAACCTTCGGCCTCGGCAAGGGTTTCCTTCGCGATGACGGCGACCTTGACCGTCGCGCCCTTGCCAGACCAGTCGAAGACGAGGTCTTCGACGGCATAGGGCGTGCGACCTTCCAGTGCGGTAGCGATCTGGCGGCGCTTTTCGTCGCGGCTTGGGCCGGGGGCGTGAACCTCGGTGTAAAGGATCTGGCTGTTCGGCAGGATCAGCTTCGTGGCCACGCCCATCGGCGACAGCCCCAGCGCGGTCTTGCGCAGATAGTCCAACGCCTCGGCCAGATCGGGCGCATCGAAGGCGACTTCGCCAATCGAAAGCCAGCCCTTTGGTGTCCGGTGCAGAAGGCCGATGGCCTCGCGGGTCAGGTCAAGTGCAAATGTCGGTTTCATGTCGCGGGTCTAGCACGGATCTTGGAAGTGCTGGAACGTGCCCCAGCCGATTGGCGCAGTACTAAAGCAGCTTTTCGCCGAAGGGAAGGAAAACGGCCAAGGAACCGGTTGCAGAGCACGTCATAGTTACGAAATGTCACGCAACCCGAAGGAGACCCCCGATGCGCGCACTGTCTGCCCTGTTCCTGTCCGCCGCCCTTGTCCTGCCGTTGACTGCCCCCGTCCTTGCCGAGGACGCACCAACCCGCACCATCAGCGTGACCGGCACCGGCACGATCGAGGCCGCCCCTGACATGGCGACGCTGATGATCGGCGTGACGACGCAGGCCGCAACGGCGGCCGAGGCGCTGGCCGCCAACACCACGGCGACGGATGCGGTGATCGCGCGACTGACCGCCTCGGGGATCGAGGCGCGCGACATGCAGACCTCGAACCTGTCGATCAATCCGAACTGGACGGGTTATGACAGCGCGACCCCGACGATCTCGGGCTATGTCGCGTCGAACATGCTGACGGTCCGGGTGCGCAAGCTGGACACCACCGGGGCGGTGCTGGATGCGGCGGTCACCGACGGGGCCAACACGCTGAACGGTCTGACCTTTGGCCTGGCAGACCCCGAGCCCGCATACAGCGAAGCACGCAAGGAGGCAGTCGCCGATGCCCGTGCCAAGGCCGAACTTCTGGCGACGGCAGCGGGGGTGACGCTGGGCGAGGTCGTGTCGATCGCGGATCAGGGCGCGATGACCGACCCCGCTCCGATGTACCGCGAGGCGGTTGCGTCCGCGCCGGTGCCCGTTGTCGGTGGAGAATTGGGCCTGATCGCAAACGTGTCAGTTACTTACGCAATTGCGGACTGACGCTGTTGCCGCCCGACAGCGGCTGGCGGATTTCGCAAGGAATCCGCCGGTCTTTGTCATGATTTGGCCCAAGTCGCCGGGCAAAAACCTGGCAAAACAACCGAGCAGGAGACGTCACCGATGATCCGCGGACCGATCAGCCTTTTGATCGTCGGTGCACTCTCGTTGTTCATGTTCGGGCTGGTGTCGCTGGGCCCGCGCGCCTTTGAAGGCTACCTGCCCGAACCGGTGATCGCGATGCTGGAAGGCGGCGGACTTTTCGACGGTGGGTCGTTTGGGGGTGGCAGGCCGACCGGCAAGACGCCGTCCGACTTGCTGGACGATGGCAATGACGGGCTGAACGCGCGGGGTCCGATTGCGGCGCTGGCGGGCAACCGTCCGGCCTTCATATCGGACGTGATCGACGGCCACATGACCCGGGTTTCCAAGGACATTCCGGCTGAAATCATGACGATTCGGCCGATCACGGGCTGCAAGCTGACCCCACCCCTGGAAGGCACGGCCGTCGGACATGTCACGGCGGGCAACAGCGAGCTTGAACTGGCGCTGCGGACCTACAACGACCGGACACTTGCGGCAGCGGTGCAGGGATTTGTCGACAGCTATCGCGCCTCGGGTATCGGGAAAGTCGCCGACGGCGAGGGCATCGCCTATCAGTCCTATGACGTCGCGGTGACCGAAACCGCGCGTCCGGTGTATCTGGTGCTTTTGAACTTTCGCGGCAACCGGATCTGGAATATCCACCTTGCCCCGGGTGCCCGGGTCGAGCGGGTGGTGCTGCTTGGCGGTGATCAGGCCGGGGTCGCGAACCTTGATCCGGTGGTCCCGGTCGAGGTGATCCCTGCGACCGGTCTTGCCGATTGCGGGCTGAGCCCGGCCTATGCCCTGAACCCGGGTCATCGCTTTTTCGAGGTGCTTCGGGACGGACCGGGCACTTACAAGGACGAGGCCGAGGCGAATCTGGTGAAGATGGAGGAGGCGATTGCCGCCTGGAACATCTGGTTCCGCGACAGTTTCGGTGTTCGGGCGGATGAAACCCGCGCCGGGTTCGACACGGGCATGGTCTCGGTCGTCGGGCCTCTGCCGGGAGAAGAGGACCCACGACCGGTCTACACTCCGATCGAGGGCGCCCGCATCCGGATGACGCAGGACAAGTATTTTGAGATCCAGGGGCAGTCCATCAAGGCAGAAAGCTTTTCCGGCCGGGTCGAGGCGATTGCCAGCAGCTTTGCCTTTGGTGATCTGACGTATCTGCGGCAGGGAGTATCCTTCTGATGCTGCGGCTGCTGATTGGAACCGGGGCGCTATTGATGGCGGTGGGCTTTGGTGCTGCCGGTTGGCAATATTGGCAGTCCCTTCCGAAGTCCGAACCCGTCGCTTCGGTCGAGGTCACCAGTGCCGACACTCCGGCAGCGAAAGCCGCGACCCGGCAACGCTGGCTGATCTCGCCCTCGGGCGGGCTGATCCCGCAGGAGGACGTGCGCGCCTATCTTGCGCAGGAGGCGTTCGTTGCGCGCCGAACCGTCCAGATGACGCTGCAGGCAACCCTTGCCGACCTGCTGGCCGAGGGCGAAAAACTGCCCGACGTCGAATATCTTCAGGTGCTGGCCGACATCCGCGCCCCGCGCGTCGCCGAGGGGTTGTGCGCCGTGATGCGGCAGTCCTTTGCCACCGATTGTGCGGTGAATGCAGCCCGGGTGGTCGAGGACAGCGTCGATCCGGCAGCGGGGACCGCGCAGTTTCGGGTGGAACTGGTCTATCGGCTGGCAGAAGGCGCGGAAGATCTGCCGGACCTTGCCGCCCACGTCTTGCGCACCGATGTCGTGAGCCTGACGCCCGACGCAGGCGTCGTGGGGGAAGCAAGCGCCGAGGCTGCACTCGAAGTAGCCCTTGCGGCCACGACTGGGGCCTGCACGGCCGAGGGCGTGGGCACGCTGTGTCGACCGATGCGACTGACGGTCGACTGGCTACCGGGCCAGCCCGCCCAGAGCTGGGCCGAGATCGGTTGGCTTGATCCCCTGCCGAAGGGAATGTTCGTGGCCCCGCCGCTGACCCCCGTTTCGGGAGAGTAAGCGGCAGGTCTGCCGGTCAGGCTGTGGCTTTGGCCAGCGCCTGATCCAGATCGGCGATGATGTCGCGCACATCCTCGATCCCGATCGATACCCGCACGACGTCCGGTGCGGCACCGGCCTTGATCTGCGCCTCTTCCGAGAGCTGCCGGTGCGTGGTCGAAGCCGAATGGATGATCAGCGACCGCGTGTCGCCAAGGTTTGCCACGTGAGAGAAAAGCTTCACGTTGTCGATCAGCTTGACGCAGGATTCGTAGCCGCCCTTGACCGTGAACGTGAACAGCGCCCCCGGCCCCTTGGGCGTGATCATCTTTGCGAGGTTGTGGTAGGGCGAGGATTTGAGGCCCGGATAGGTGACACTGCCGACGCGCGGGTCCTGCTCCAGCCAGTCCGCGACGATCTGCGCGTTCTCGACATGGCGCTGCATCCGCAAGGACAGGGTTTCGATCCCCATCAGCGTGTAGTGCGCGCCTTGCGGGTTCATGGTCATCCCGAGGTCGCGAAGGCCGATGGCGATGGAGTGGAAGGTGAAGGCCATGTTGCCCAGCGTCGGGTGGAAGACGAGGCCGTGGTAGGCGGGTTCGGGCTGGGACAGCGAGGGGAACTTGTCGTCAGCCGACCAGTTGAACTTGCCCGAGTCGACCACGATCCCGCCGGTGACGGTGCCGTTCCCGGTGAGGTACTTGGTGGCCGAATGGACGACGAGGGTCGCGCCATGCTCGATCGGGCGGCAGAGGTAGGGGCTGGCGGTCGTGTTGTCGACGATCAGCGGGACATGCGCCTGGTTGGCGATGCGGGCGATGGCGTCAAGGTCGCTGATTGCACCGCCCGGGTTGCAGATCGTCTCGCAGAAGAGCGCGCGGGTGTCGGCATCAATGGCGGCCTCGATGGCCTTGGGGTCGTCAAAGTCGACGAACTTGGCGGACCAGCCGAACTTGCGGATGGTGTTGGAAAACTGCTGGATCGTGCCGCCGTAGAGCCGGGTCGAGGCAACCACGTTGCGGCCGGGGGCCATCAGCGGGAAAAGCGCCATGATCTGCGCGGCGTGGCCTGACGAGCAGGCGATGCCTCCGGCCCCGCCTTCCAGCGCGACCACGCGGTTGGCCAGCGCCGACACGGTGGGGTTGGTCAGGCGAGAGTAGATGTAGCCGACCTCTTGCAGGTTGAAGAGCTTGGCGGCGTGGTCGGCGTCGCGGAAAACGTAGGCGGTGGTCTGGTAGATCGGCACCTGCCGGGCCCCGGTTGCGGGATCGGGGGCGGTGCCGGCGTGGATGCACAGGGTATCGAAGCCGAGGGGTCTGTCGGTCATGTGGTCCTCCCTTGTTTGAGGGTGAGGGTAGGGGGGATCGGGTCGCGAGGCAACGGCGACGTGCCCACGCGCGGGCAGGTTCGGCGAGATAGGGAAATCAATGGCTTGGCCGTGGGCGTTCAGGAAATTTTCATCTTTGCGCACAGGCCTGCGGAGAAGGATTGTTGCAGCTGCAAGGGGTTCCATGATTGGATCGGGCCGTGTTGAACCCGGAGCCTGACCTGATGCTGACCCCCTTCCACATGGCTTATCACGTCACCAGCCTGGACGAGGCCCGCGCCTTCTATGGCGGGGTCTTGGGCTGCCGCGAGGGGCGCAGCACGGATACCTGGGTCGATTTCGACTTCTTCGGCCACCAGATCAGCCTGCACCTGGGTGAGCCGTTCAGGACGACCAATACCGGGAAGGTTGGAGACCACATGGTCCCGATGCCGCATCTGGGTCTGGTGCTTCATCTG
Source organism: Paracoccaceae bacterium (assembly GCA_009773055.1). Lineage (GTDB taxonomy): Bacteria > Pseudomonadota > Alphaproteobacteria > Rhodobacterales > Rhodobacteraceae > Tabrizicola. The sequence continues at coordinate 36,105 of WOUW01000016.1, read as the reverse complement.
CCGGATTGGCGCGGGCTGGCCGACCGGCTTATAGCGGCGGGGGTGGAGTTCGTCCTGCCGCCTCAAGTGAGGTTCGAGGGTCAGCCGGGGGAGCAGTGGACGATGTTCTTTCGGGACCCAAGCGGAAACCCCATCGAGGTGAAGGGGTTCGTGGCGATGGAGGCGGTGTTCAAGGGGTGAGGGATTCCTGCCTGCGTCAGTAATGATACCGGCACTGCGCTATGTCGAGCGTCTGGTCTGGGCCCGAGCCTGAGACGCGGTATACCAAGCGATGCTCAGACGTGATACGACGGGACCACCAGCCAGAGAGGTCACCCTTCAGGGGTTCGGGCTTTCCAGTTCCGGTGAAGGGATGGCGGCGACATTCTTCGATCAAGGTGTTGACACGGGTCATGACTGTGGGGTCAGTGGCCTGCCAGTGTAGGTGGTCATCCCACGCCTGGGATGCGAATCTCGCCTTCATCACGTAGCTCTCTCACTTGGCCTCCTCCGGCATCAAGCTCGGCTATGGCTTGGCGAAGGCGGCTCGCGTTTCGTGGTGAAGAGAGGAGGTGAAGCGTAGTCTGGATTGCATCCCATTCGCTTTGCGCCACCACTACCACAGACTCTCTTCCAGTTCTGGTGATGACAGCCGCTTCGCGGTCCTGGACCACGCGATCCAAGGTGTTCGCCAAGTTGTTTCTGGCATCGGTATAGGTCAAAATTTGCATTGATACCTTGGAGATGAGGTGTGCGATGCGATGAGGTGTGCGATTTATTTTAACCAGAGTAGTGTTTTATATGTACAGAATCTTGTACATGTCAAGGTTGCTCAATCATCGAGCGCGCGGTGCGCTGTAGCGCACCCTACGGTGGGAATCCTGTTGCGCTTCTGTGCTAGCCAGCCAAATCTGGCCCTTCGGCAAAGGAGCACGGCATGGCAACGGAATCCGCAGGCGTTGATCTGGTTTCGGTGGTGACCCTTCTGGGGGCCGCAGTTGTCGCGGTGCCGGTGTTCAAGCGGATCGGACTCGGGTCGGTGCTGGGATACCTCGCCGCCGGGCTGGCCATCGGGCCGTTCGGGTTTGGGCTGTTCTCGGACCCGATGGCGATCCTGCATGTCGCCGAACTGGGCGTCGTCATGTTCCTGTTCATCATCGGGCTGGAGATGGAGCCGTCGAAGCTGTGGGCGATGCGACGGGATATTCTGGGGCTGGGGCTGTTGCAGGTCGCGCTGTGCGTGGCCGTGCTGGGGCTGGTCGGCGTGGCGTTGGGCTATCCCTATGCGGGATCGCTGATTGCGGCAGGAGCGGGGGGATATTTCGGCGCCCAAAGGTCAGCGGATCGTGTCGATCCTTTTGCTGGAGGACCTCGCTATCGTGCCTTTGCTGGCGCTGGTTGCGTTTCTGGCGCCCGGGGGCGAGGACGTGACGCTGATGGACCGGCTGCTGGGCGTCGGGATCGGACTTGGCGCGATTGCGGCGCTGGTGGTGGCCGGGATCTATCTCTTGAACCCGATGTTCCGGCTGCTGGCCGCGTCGCGGGCGCGCGAGGTGATGACGGCGGCGGCACTGCTGGTCGTGCTTGGCAGTGCCTTGTGGATGCAGCTTGGCGGGCTTTCGGCGGCGATGGGGGCGTTTCTGGCGGGGGTGCTGCTGTCCGAATCGAGCTTTCGGCACCAGCTTGAGGCGGATGTGGAACCATTTCGCGGCATCCTTCTGGGGCTGTTCTTTCTGGCCGTGGGCATGGCGCTGGACCTGTCGGTGATCGCGGACAACTGGCGGCTGGTCGCTGTCAGCGTGCTGTCGCTGATGGTGCTGAAGGCGGCGATCATCTACGGCGTCGCGCGGGTCAACAAGGCGGATCACCCAGAGGCGCTGGAGCGGACGGTGCTGATGGCGCAGGGCGGGGAGTTCGCCTTTGTGCTGTATTCCGCGGCTTTTGCGGTGGGGCTTCTGGATGCCGAGAATACCGCGATTCTGAATGCAATCGTGATCGTGTCGATGGCGCTGACCCCGGTAATGGTGATCCTGCATGACCGGTTCAAACCGGCGGCGAAAGTGTCGCTGGACGGTCTGGAGGTGCCGGAGGGTCTGTCGGGGCAGGTGCTGATCGTCGGCTTCGGACGCTTTGGCCAGATCGCCTGTCAACCGCTGCTGGCGCGGCGGGTGCCGATCAACATCATCGACGACGATGCCGAGATGATCCGCGCCGCCGAGACCTTCGGCTTCAAGGTCTGGTTCGGCGACGGGACGCGGCTGGATATCCTGAAGGCGGCAGGGGCCGATACGGCGCGGGCGATCCTGATTGCCACGGACAAGAAGGACATCACGACGAAGATCGCCAAGCTGGTGCGGCACGAGTTCCCGAATGCCGTGGTGCTGGCGCGGGCCTGGGACCGGGCGCATGCGCTTGAGCTGATCCGCGAGGGCGTCGACCACCAGATGCGCGAGGTCTTCCATTCGGCCCTGGCACTGGGCGGCGAGGTGCTGGAGGCGCTGGGCGTGGACCCCGACGAGATCGGTGCGATCTCGGAAGGGGTGATCCGGCGCGATGCCGAGCGGTTTGCCCTGCAGATGACGGGGGACATCTATTCGGGCAAGAGCCTGATCATCGGCAATGCCGAGCACACGGTGCAGGCGGCGTCCTAGGTTGCGAGCAGGCTTTCAAGGCGGGTGCGAACCTCGGGCGGCCAAGGGATCGCGGTTCGGGTTGCAAGATGGCTTGCGGCGAGGACCTGTTCGGCGGACCAGCGCTGTTCGTCGCCGCAGTGGATGGTGTGGCCGAGGCGGAGCGAGGAGCGGCCGACCTTGAGGACCGAAAGCCGGAAGGTCAGCAGATCGCCCATCAGCGAGGCCTTCTTGAAGTCGCAGGACAGATGCACGGTGGGAGTGCCCCAGCCTTCAGACGGGATGACCTTGTGCCAGGACCAGCCAAGCCAGGTCCAGAACTCCTCGACCACGCCGTTCAGGAGGTTGAGGTAGGCCGGGTAATAGGCGGTGCCGGAAAAATCGCAGTCGCCAAAGCGCAGGGGCCGGTCGGTGGTGAAGCAGTGAGTCATCGGGGTCCCCTTTCGGACCAGCGTGGCGGGAATTGCTGCGGGGTCAAGCGCGGTCGTCCTTGGGGCTGCCCATCACGACATAAGTGGTGATGGCGCGGACCTGGGGCAGGGTGCCAAGGACGTCGGTGTGCCAGTGCTTGTAGGCCGCAAGGTCGGGGGTCTCGATCCGCAGAAGGTATTCCACGGTGCCGGTGATGTTGTGGCATTCGCGGACCGCGGGGGCACGGGCGACGGCACGCTCGAACGCCTCTTGCGCGGCTTTGGTATGGGTGCCGAGGCCGACGGTGACGTAGGCGACAAAGCCGATGCCCAGCTTTTCGGGATCGAGAACAGCGCGGTAGGAGCGGATGACGCCATCGCGTTCAAGCGCCTGCACCCGGCGCAGGCAGGCCGAGGGCGACAGGCCGACGCGGTCGGCAAGTGCCAGATTCGACTGGCGGGCGTCGCGGGAAAGTTCGCGCAATATCCGGTGGTCTATTTCATCAAGGTCGTTCATTTGTTGCAAGAGTAGTCTGGTTGACGACGCATTTGCAATCCTTCATCGCGGAAAGCAGCGCAGGATTGCGTGTATGTCGCATGAACTCTTGATTGCCCTGCTGGGCTTTGCCTTCGTCACCTCGGTCACGCCGGGGCCGAACAACATGATGCTGCTGGCCAGCGGCGTGAACTTCGGCTTTCGCCGGACGCTGCCGCATATGCTGGGGATCAGCATCGGGCATGCGCTGATGGTGTTTCTGGTCGGGATGGGGCTTGCGGGCGTCTTCAAGGCCTGGCCGCCTGCGCTGGTGGCGCTGAAGGTGGCCTCGGTGGCCTATATGCTCTGGCTGGCCTGGAAGATCGCGCAAGCGGGCGCACCGGGCGAAGGGCGGGCCAAAGCGTCGCCGATGACGTTCCTGCAGGCGGCGGCGTTCCAGTGGGTGAACCCGAAAGCCTGGGCGATGGCGCTGGGCGCGGTGTCGGCCTATGTGACCGAGCCTTCGACATGGGCCTATGCGGTGGTGGCAGGGGTCTTTGCCTGCGTGAACCTGCCGTCGGTATCGGTCTGGGCGGGCATGGGGCAGGCTGTGCGGCGCTGGCTGGAGGGTCCGGGCCGCTTGCGCGCGTTCAACCTGACAATGGCAGGGCTTCTGGTGCTGTCCTTGTGGCCTGTCGTGACGATGGAAGTCTAGGCGTTCCGGCGCCGGATGCTACCGGCGCTTATTGCGTTCGGGCCTGTAATGCCTCAGATGCGGGCAGTGGCAGAGGAATTCCGATGGCGTGGGCAAGACGGATCATTGGCAAAGTCGCGCTGTCCGTGGGTGCCGGGGTGGGTGCGCTGGTCGGTTATCTGGCCGTTCTGCACTACAGCGGTAACTTTCACTTGGTGCTTGCCAACGAGCTTTACCGGTCGGCCCAGATCTCGGACGCTGATCTTCGGGACTATCGGTCCCGCTTCGGGATCCGCAGTGTGCTGAACCTGCGCGGCGCTGCGCCGGGCGAACCCTGGTATGATGAGGAACTTGCCGCGACCAAAGCCCTTGGCCTGACGCTTGTCGATTTCCCGATGAGCGCGTCGCAAGAGGTTGGCGCGGAAGATGCCGCCCGGCTGATCGCGGTGATGCGCGCCATGCCGAAGCCGCTGTTGGTGCATTGCAAGCAAGGCTCGGACCGGACCGGGCTGGCCGTGTCGCTGTATCTTGCGGCCATCAGCGGAGTGAGCGAAGAAGAGGCCGAAGGGGCGCTGTCGCTGTGGTATGGGCATTTCTCGGTGCCCTATCTGTCGGATGCCTATCCGATGGACGAAAGCTGGGAGCGGCTGGAAGCGGGTCTGGGGTTTAAGGAAAGCTGAAGCCTAGCGCACCCACAAGCCCTCGCGTTTCAGCGTGTTGCGGATCATCTGTTCGCGGCGCGGCAGGTTGTCGCGGTCGAACAGGGCGCGGGCCTTAGCGCCCTCGCCCTGAATGACCATCCGCTTGAAGGCCCCCCAATGGCGCAAGCTGGGGCGAAGGTCGTCGGCCAGCGTTTCCAGCACCTCGACCGAGCGGTCGCTTGGCAGGTCGCCGTGCCATCGAGTGCCGCAAGGTCCGGGCCGGGCCGCCCGCCGCCGAAGGAATGGATCACGAGGGGCAGGGTGATCTGGTCAAGCCAGGGATAAAGTTCCTGACAGACGAGTTCGTCGGGCGGATTGGCGCGTATGTCCTTGGCCCAGGCGAGAAAGCGATTGCCGAAGGCGCGGGGGCTTTCGTGAAAGAACCAGCCCGCGTTGAAATAGAGGTAGCGCTGCCAGTAATCGTCTGGGTGGCGGGTGTCCCAGCTGCTTTCGAAATCGAGGTCGAAGCGGCGGTAGAGCGCGGCCCAGGTTTCGTGCAGGGTCGGGCCGTAAAGCTCTAACTTGGGCCAGGTGTTTTCGCGCCGGAACGACGCCGAAGGTCGGGAGAAGTCGAAGGGGACTTGCGACAGGGGGCCGGTGACCAGCGTATCGGTGTCGAGAAACAGGAACGGTGCGTCGGGGAGGGCTGCCAGAGCCTCGATCTTGTTGCCATGCGGGTAGTCGGACCCGAAGACGCGCGTCTCGAACGGCAGGATCTGCGCGCCGAGGTTGGTGAGCGTCTTGCGGGTGCGGTCCGTCATCCTTGGGTCTTCGTGCCACTTCGGCCCCGGTTGCGGCTCGGCGATGAAAAGGGTGCCGGGGAAATCGGGGTCGGCAAGGCGCAGCGAGGCGGCGAGAAGGATCGCCTCGTGTTCAAGGCGGCCAGACTGTCCGATGGCGAGGATGTTGAAGGTCATGACGGGGTGAAGCGGAGCGACAGGCAAGACATCCCGCCGTCGAGTTTCGAGCATTCGGAATTGCCGATCTCGCGGACCTGGAAGCCTGCCGTGGCAAGGGTGTCGCGGGTCTTGGGGAAGCCTGCGGGCATCAAGACAAGGTCGTTGAACCGGATCGTGTTGGCGGCGGCTTCTTCGCCGTCGGGGACGTCGATGACCGTGTAGCCCACGAAGCAGCCAGAGGCCGAAAGGCGTTTGGTGGAGAGGATGGTTTCGGCATCAAGCAGTGAACAATCGGTCTTGAAGTGAAGGACGCCGGGGGGTGTCAGGACCTCGCGGACCTTGTGGCCCCAGGGGGCGACAAGGTGCTTCAGCTCGGCGATGCCTTCGGCATTGGTGCGGGCGGACCGACCAACGAGAATCTCGGTCTCGGTGACCAGAATGTCGCCGCCTTCGATGAAGCTGTTCTTGCCGGAAATTTCCACAACCCAGGTGTAAAGCGCGCGCAGGTGCGGGGCCATTTCGGCCGCCTCGCCCAGGCGCGAGGGTGCGCCGGGGCGCATGATGACGGCGCCGTCGGCCAGGCAAAGCGCGGTATCTTCGACAAAGACCGAGTCGGGGAAGGCTTCGAGCGGCGGAAGTTCGACAACGGTCGCGCCGGTCGCCTTCAGCGTGGCGATGTAGGCGTCGTGATCCGCCTGCATAAGGGCAAGGTCGGGCGTGCCGGTATCGACCGCGCGCAGGCCTGAGGTGATCGAGGCAGACGGGCGACGGGTGATCGCCGTGCTGAAATGGGTGGAACGGGACATGGCCTGCACTTTCGGGGTGCCGCTTGTGTGGCATCCCGTACGGCCCTTCGCAAGCCGGACCTGACAGGCGCGCCGGTGGCTAGCGCGGTTTCAGCCGGTAGCGGTCGGCTTCCTGGAATACGTCGATTACCCGGGTTCCGGCCCTGATTTCGGCCCCGTGTTCGACCCCGGCCGGGATCATGTAGCTGTGTCCCGGGCCGTAGGTGCGGGTGTCGCCTCCGATGGTGAAGACGATCTCGCCTTCGATCACCGAGCCCCATTGCGCGCCATGGGAATGCATCGGCAGCGTCATGTCCTTGAGGAAGGTGAAGAAGACCACGAGCGCGTCATCGGACCGGACGGCAGCTGTCTGCAGGACGTCGTCGGGAAAGGGGACTGCAATGCCGGGAAAGTTGGTGATGAAATCGGGGAAGGGCATAGTTGCGTCCTGCGCTGCGGGGGTCCGTCGGCAGGATAGTCCCGGCCCGGGCGCAGGACCAAGCGGATTCGGGGTAGGGCGGTTACCCTGCCCAGGGCAGGGTCAGCGCAGGGTGAAAAAGCCAGCGCCACCAGGCATGGTCAAGGAATTGCCCGGCGAGGATCAGGAAGGCGGTGCCGAGGGTGATCGCCATGGCCGCGCCATACCAGAGGATCGTCATCGGGCGGGACTTTGCGCGGGCCGGCACGGCGGCCTCGGCCGCATGGGTGCCGTCCCAGAGGCCGGGCTTCAGACCGGCGGCGCGGGAAGCGGCGGTGGCATAGGCGCGGGCGGAAAGGCTGCGTATCGTCCAGGTCGTGAGGAACGCGAGGGCGGCAAGGGCGAGAGTGATCTGGCCATGGAGGGCAGCGGCTTGGTCGGGGGTCAGGTCCTCGACCCAAGGGGCCCAGTCGGTCGCGGTGGTGATGAGGCCACGGGCGGCAGCGAAGGGGAGGGCGGCGAGGGTGGTGAGCGTGGCCAGCGCCGGAATGCGCCAGCCCGCCTGAGCAACGAGAGAGCGGAGGCGGCGCAGTTCGAACGCGGCGGAGAGGCGGTCCTCGGCTGCGAGATGGGCCAGCATCAGGGGCAGGACGGGCAGGATGAGAGCGGCGAGGAAGGCGCCCAGAAGGAAGGTGGCGGGGCCGACGAAGGCCTGTTCGTAGCCCTTGTTGAACGAGTTTTCCCAGCCCGCCCACCAGGCGCCGAGCCAGAGGACCGTGAAGGGAAGTGTCCAGGCCATGAGGGCCACGAGGGCCATGAGGCCAGTTCGGATGTTCGTAGCTACGCCACCAAGCGCACGGGCGACGCGGCCCTTTTCGCGGGGTCCGAGGAGCCAGCCGGGGTCCTCGTCGATGGCCCCAAAGCGGGTGCGGGCGACGTGGCCTTGGCGCCGTGTAAGCCAGCCAAGTGCGAGGATTGCGGTGACCGGGCCGGTGCAGAGGAGCGTGCCAATCACGCCATTTACGGCAAGACGGCCAAGGCGGGACAGGCGTCCAGCGCGGTAAGCGGACCCGGAGATACGATTTTTCTGCGAAAAATCAGGAGTCTGGTCGGTCACAGGAAAGCCCCCTCAATGGCGCTGCCTTCGGCGCGGGGGGCAGCAAAGCCCATGGCGGCGGCGATGGTGGGGGCGATGGCGCTTTGGTCGACCGGTCGGTCTACGATACCCTTGCCGATGCCGGGGCCGAAGATCACCGCCCAGGTTTCATGCGCGGACCGCGAGTTGAAATGGTGTTGGAACGGCACTTCGGCCAGGGGGTTTGCGTCGCGACCGCAGTCGGGGGTGATCACGAAGATCGTGTTGTCGCGATAGAAGGGATCGGCATCGGCGGCAGAGACCAGGCGCTGCAGGCCTTCATCGATGATGGCGATCGCACGGGTATAGTGGCTGGGGTTGCCCCAGTGGACGTAGTCGGGGTCCTGATAGTTCACCATCAGGAAGCGGGGCTGCAGTTCGGCCATGGCGCGGACCGACAGCTCGGTCAGAAGCCGGTCGCCGCGCGGGTTCTTCAGGCCGGTGTCGCCGAAGTCCTGCCGCCAGCGGGCCCAGAAGGCCTGAACCTCGGGCGAGGGATCGGGCGTCGCACCTCGCTTGTCCTTGGTCAGAAGGGCAATGCGTTCTGCTTCGACCGCGCGAAGCTGGTCTCCGGGCAGGTTGCCTTCGGCCAGTCGCATTGCGGTGCGGTAAAGCTTGTAGCGGTGCAGCGACAGCATTTCGGACCGGAAATGGACCCCGAAATGGTCGCCAGCCCCGAAGGTGAAGAACTCCTCTTGCGGTCGGTCCTCGCCATTCACCAGAAGAACCTGGTGCGAGGGGATGTCATAGGCGCGGCGGAGGTATTCAAAAAGCGTGGGCTCGGTCGGTTCAAGCTGGTCGCCGACACCCGGCAGTTCTTGATAGGCAAGATAGCGTCCAGTCAGGATGTTCAGCGTACCCTCGGCATGCGAGGTGTTCACGCCCTCCAGCCTGTCGATGCGCAGGTCGGGGATGAAGGTGCCGCGCGGGGCGAGGTCGTGACGCAGGTAGGGTGCCCAGGTCGCAGCCTCGTCAATCGTTTCGGCCCGCCTGACGCCGCCCCCGAAGCGGACGAGGATGACATTCGGACCCCTGTAGGCGCGGCCTTGAGCAAGGGCCGCTTGCGGCAGGGCCAGGCTTGCGGCAAGCCCGACGGTCGAGAGGGCAAACTGGCGACGGTCCATGGTGGTCTCGCGTTTGTTAATAGGATTAACATTACATGAAACGCTTTCTGCACGGCATTGGACTGAAGCGGGTGGTTGAAAGACGGGGCACCAATCCTGTCGAGGATACCGGAGACAAGACTGCTGGTGCGGGTTTTGTCTGGCGAGGGCGAGAAGTTTTGCCTACGGACAGTCATGCCAAGGTTCCCGAGTAGGTCGAGAAACCTCTGGTGACCACGCTTGCCTGCCGGTCATTTTGCAGCAGGGACGGGATAGCGGAAGGGGAAGATGCCGTGACGAGAGGCGCTGGCATGGGCCGCGAGCCGCATGTTGTGGTCGACAGTTGTGACTCACCTGCGAGTATTGCAGCCTAAGTCATTGATCACCATGGGAATGGTGGGCGACCCTGGAATCGAACCAGGCGTGGGTCGCCCCGGGGGAGTTACAGTCCCCTGCCGCACCTTGCAGCTCGTCGCCCGCCGGGGGGTCGTGTAACCAAGGGGGCAGGGGGCGTCAAGGGTGCATTGCGCACCTCATGCCTGTCGATTTCGGCTTGCATCGCCGGTCCCCGCTGCCGCAAGGTCCGGACCGGATTTTCGGGGGATTTGCAATGACGTCCGGCGGCAAGAAACCGGCCTGGGTGGTCGAGAAGGAACGCGGCGAGCGGCGTGAGGCGCGCGAGACCGTGTGGCTTTTCGGGCTGCACGCGGTGCGCGATGCGCTGATGAATCCCCGGCGGGAAAAGCTGCGGCTGGTGGTGACGAAAAACGCGCTCGACAAGCTGGAAGCGGCGGTCGCAGCTTCGGGCATGGAGCCGGAGGTCGTGGAACCGCGCCGGTTCGACGTGCCGATCGACGAGGGGTCGGTCCATCAGGGCGCGGCAGTCGAGGTCAGGCCGCTGAACTGGGGCAAATTCACCGATGTCTGCGCATCAGGTGAGGGCCTGCCGCTGGTCGTCCTTCTGGACCGGGTGACCGATCCGCACAACGTCGGCGCGATCCTGCGGTCAGCCGAGGTGTTCGGGGCGCGCGCAGTGATTGCGCCGAAGCATAACTCGGCACCGGAGACCGGGGCGCTGGCCAAGACGGCAAGCGGCGCGCTGGAACGGCAGCCCTACTTGAAGGTCACCAACCTGTCCGAGGCGATGCAGGCGCTGAAGGACATGGGATACACGCTGATCGGGCTGGACGGCGACGCGACCCTGACACTGGATCAAGCGGTTGGCGACGTGGGCGGTCGCCCGATCGGGCTGGTTCTGGGTGCCGAAGGCCCTGGCTTGCGGGAAAAGACGCGCGAGACCTGCGACGCCCTCGCTCGCATCCCCTTTGCCGGCGGCTTCGGCAGCCTGAACGTGTCGAACGCGGCGGCGGTGTCGCTTTATGCGGCGACGCGCAGATGATCCGGCGGGCGTTCACGTCTTTGCGACAGGTCTTTAACCTCGCATTCGAATTTCTAAATAAAAGAGGAGAGGCATGGGACCGGAACCCCGTACTCTCTTCACTGTCCCTCGTTCCGCGACTTGGCGCCTGAGGTTCTCCTTGGGCGCCTTTTTCTATCGGGAGTGACCCATGACCAGCGACGCCGAAATCCGCGACATCCTGACATCGGTAAAGACCATTGCCCTGGTCGGCTGGTCGCCAAAGCCAGACCGGCCGAGCCACCGGGTGGCTGACTACCTCAAGCGCAAGGGTTATCGGGTGATCCCGGTGAACCCGGGCCAGGCGGGGCAGGAGGCCCTGGGCGAGACAGTGGTGGCGTCGCTGGCCGAGGCCGGGCCGGTGGACATGGTCGACATATTCCGCCGCAGCGAAGAGGCGGGCGCGGTGGCCGACGAGGCGGTTCGGCTGGGCGCGAAGGTGGTCTGGATGCAGTTGGGTGTCGTGGATGAGGCGGCGGCCTCGCGGGCGCGTCAGGCGGGGCTGCAGGTGGTGATGAACCGCTGCCCTGCGATCGAGATCCCGCGGCTGGGGCTTTAGGGGTCAAAATCCTTCGAAGGATTTTGCAAATCTTTTCGAAAAGATTTGCGCCCTGTGGCTAGCGCTGCGCTTTCTCGGCGATCCCGGACGTGCCTTCGCGGCGGTCGAGTTCGGCCAGGACCTCTTCCAGCGTGACATCGCGGGCGGCCAGCATCACGAGGAGGTGGTAAAGCACATCCGCCGCTTCCGACGTCAGCCGGGCGCGGTCGCCTTTTACCGCCTCGATGATCGCCTCGACCGCCTCTTCCCCGAACTTCTCGGCGCATTTCTCCGGCCCCTTGGACAGCAGTTTCGCGGTCCAGGAGGTTTCTGGGTCAGCACCCTTGCGGGCGGCGATGGTGGCGGCGAGTTTTTCCAGGCTCATCACAGCCTCACGGGGATGCCGGCGGCGGCCATGTGCGCCTTGGCCTGGCCGATGGTGAAGGTGCCGAAGTGGAAGATCGAGGCGGCGAGGACGGCGCTGGCGTGACCCTCTGTGATGCCTTCGACGAGGTGGTCGAGGGTGCCGACGCCCCCCGACGCAATGACCGGGATGTCGACGGCATCGGCGATGGCGCGGGTGAGGGGGAGGTTGAACCCGGAGCGGGTGCCGTCGCGGTCCATGGAGGTGAGGAGGATTTCTCCCGCACCCTTGGCCGCGACAGTGCGGGCGAAGTCGACGGCGTCGATGCCGGTCGCGCGGCGGCCGCCGTGGGTGAAGATCTCCCACTTGCCGGGGGACGTGGTCTTGGCGTCGATGGCGACGACGATGCACTGGCTGCCGAAGCGGTCGGCGGCTTCGGCCACGACATCGGGGCGGGCGACGGCGGCGGAGTTGAAGCTGACCTTGTCGGCGCCAGCAAGGAGGAGCTTCCGCACGTCCTCGGGCGAACGGACGCCGCCGCCGACGGTCAGGGGCATGAAGCACTGTTCGGCGGTGCGGGTGACGAGGTCGAACATGGTGGCGCGGTTGTCTTCGGTCGCCATGATGTCGAGAAAGCATAGCTCGTCCGCCCCGGCGGCATCATAGGCCTTCGCGGCCTCGACCGGGTCGCCGGCGTCGATCAGGTCGACGAAGTTGACGCCCTTCACGACGCGGCCGTCGGCCACGTCGAGGCAGGGGATGATGCGGGTCTTGAGCATGGGGGAGAGATGCCGCGAGGGGGGCGGAAAAGCAAGCCGGATCAGCGCCGCGCGTGGAGAGTGGGGCAGGATCAGGGAAATCAGCGGGTTGGCCGTGGACGTTAAGGGTTTGGCAAGGTCTTCCCGGTGGTCCCGGTCGCCATCCGCGCCACGGCCCCGCGCGAGATGAGGATGTGGAAGGGCATGACCAGCCGCAGATAGGCGCGGCCCCAGGCATTGTGCGGGTGGACCCAGGTGGACATGAAGATGCGCCCTTCGGTCCGGATCAGGACGATGCGGAAGTTCAGGTGCTTGTCGTCGGTGCCAAGGACCAACTCTTCAGCGGTCTCATGGCAGGTCGGGAAGATCGGACCCTCGGTCTTGCCGGTCTTGAGGCCGAAGGGACGGACGAGGGCGTTCCGCAGGCCCAGAAGGGCGTCTGCCCAGCCGGGAAGGGCCAGCCCCCGCGTCGCGGCCTCACGCGGGGAAAGTGTGGAGGGAACCGAGTAGCAGTCGAGAAAGTCGCCGGGCTGGTGGAGCGACCAGAGCGACGAGGCGCGGGGCAGGGTGTCGGTGCGGATTGCCATAGCGGCAGTCTGCAGCTTGGATCGCATAAAGGCTATGGGGCAGGAGGTCGCGCGGGGCGCGTCGATGACGGAATCACGCCTCGCCAGCTGCGGAAGATTTTGGAACAGCCGATACTGCCAGCCGCTTGTCTGCAGTTGGTGCCGGATCGCTGAATCATTGCCCCGGTCCGCTTCTTTGTGTGACAATACGCCCGCAATCACAGGTGGACGTCGCAAATGGCGGATCCCTTTGCCGCACATCCTGAGCTGCGCTCGTTGATCCGGGACCCCAGCACGTCAACGCTTCGCAATCTTTACGCCAAGACACTGGGCAAGGAAGCAGCAAAACCGGCGCCGCCCGCGATGACGGTGCGCTCGCCCGAAGCGCGCGAGGCCAGCCGTCTTGCCGCTCTCGCGGACCAGATGGGTGATCTGTGGGTGTTTGCCTATGGGTCTTTGATGTGGGACCCGGCGATAGATTTCACCGAAGTGCGCCGCGCCTGGCTTCCCGGCTATGCCCGTCGCTTCATCTTGTGTGACGTTCATGGTGCGCGCGGCACGCACGAGGCGCCGGGTCTGATGGCCGCACTCGACCGGGGCGAGGGCTGTCACGGGCTGGCGTTTCGCGTTCCGGCCGAAAGGGTCGAGGACGAGACGCGCAACCTCTGGGCGCGCGAGATGGTGCTGCCAAGCTATGTTCCGCGCCTGCTGCCCGTCCATCTGGGCGGTGAAAGCGTCACGGCACTGGTGTTCCTGGCCGACCACGGCACAGATATGATCCAGAGCAACCTGACGCGCGAGCAGCAAGTGCGCTATCTGGCGACCGGCACCGGTTTCCTAGGCTCTAGTCGCGATTATCTGGAAACCGTCGCCAAACAGTTCGCCGTGTTCGGGGTCGACGATCCCGAAGTCAGTGCCCTGATGACCGAGGTTCGCGCTTACATCCCGTGAAACTCTTCTGGCAAGCGACAGGAGGATGTCCGAACAATCTGGCCGTCGATGAAGTTTGCCGGACGTGTGGTGTCTGTCAGTCGCGAAGCGCCTTCAGCGCCTGTCCCAGATCAATCGCCCCGTCGTACAGCGCGCGGCCCGTGATCGCGCCTGCGATCACGCCGGTGTCGCGGAGCGCGATGAGGTCCGCCAGACGGGAAACGCCTCCGCTGGCGATGACAGGGATCGTCACGGCGCGGGCGAGGGCTTCGGTGGCTTCGATGTTCGGGCCCTGCATCGCACCGTCGCGGTCGATGTCGGTGTAGATGAGGGCAGCGACACCTGCGTCCTGAAACGATCGGGCGAGGTCGGTGACCATGATGTCGGTCTCCGTCGCCCAACCCTTGGTGGCGACCAGACCCTTGCGGGCGTCAACGCCGACAGCGACCTGTCCGGGGAAGGCCTTTGCGGCCTGACGCACGAGGTCCGGGTTTTCCACGGCGACAGTGCCGAGGATGACGCGGGCGAGGCCTTTTTCCAGCCACATGGCGATGGTGGCCATGTCGCGGATGCCACCACCAAGCTGGGCGGGGACGGTGATGGCTTTCAGGATCGCCTCGACGGCAGCGGCATTCACGGGCTGGCCCGCAAAGGCGCCGTTCAGGTCGACGAGGTGGACCCATTCGCAACCGGCGGCCTGGAACGTAAGGGCCTGGGCGGCAGGGTCATCGCCGAAGACGGTTGCGGCCTCCATCGCGCCGCGCAGAAGCCGGACGCACTGGCCGTCCTTGAGGTCGATGGCTGGGTAAAGGATCATGGATTGGCCCCCGGTCCGGTCGCGGCGGTCTTTGGCATGAGGCGGGCGGAATGAAAAGCCCGGCCACGCGACCCCACGTCACGCTTGATCGGTGCAGAGACGGGCGCAATGTCGCGGCAGAGGACATTGTGAGGAGGACACCTATGAAAGTTTTCGCTTTTGCTGCCGCACTGGCGGTGGTGGGCGGCGCGGCTGTTGCTGATCCGGTCGAAGGCATCTGGCAGACCAAGAAGGACGACAATGGCAACTTTGGCCATGTGCAGATCACGCCCTGCGGACCGGCCTACTGCGGCACGTTGATCAAGGCCTTCGGCGCGGACGGCAAGGAGATCGACAGTCCGAACATCGGCCGGAAGATCGTGTCGGACATGGTGGCCTATCCGGACGGGCTGTACGATGACGGTGAGATCTACTCTCCTGATCGCGACAAGACCTACAACGGCGACATGACCCTGTCGGGGGACAGCCTGAAAGTGCGCGGTTGTGTTCTGGGCATCTGCCGCGACGGCGGAACCTGGAAGCGTGTGAAATAAGCCGCACGCTTCGGGTCGCCTTTGGGTGCCGGATCGGGCATCAGAGGCGGATGAAACTGATCGACTGGATACTTTTGTGGACCCTCTCCCTGCTGTGGGGAGGGTCCTTTCTGTTCAACGAGCTGGCGCTGGCGGGGTTGCCGGTACTGAGCATCGTCTGGGGCCGGGTGGCGCTCGCGGCGGTGCTGCTGGCGCTGGTGGTCAAGGTCTCGCGTCAGGGGATGGCACCGGGGCGGGTTTGGCCTGCGCTGGCGGTAATGGCGCTGTTGAACAACCTGGTGCCGTTCACCCTCTTCGTGCTGGCGCAGGGGCAGATCACCGGGGCCCTAGCGTCGATCCTGAACGCGACGACGCCGTTCTTCACGGTGCTGGTGGCGCATCTGGCAACGGCGGACGAGCGGCTGTCGCCGGTGAAGGCGGCGGGTGTGGGGCTGGGGTTTGCAGGCGTCATCGGGATGATGGCGGGCGAGGACCTGGGAGGCGAGTTGCCCGCGATGCTCGCGTGTCTTGGGGCCGCGCTATCCTATGGGCTGGCCGGTGTCTGGGGGCGGCGGTTCCGCGCGGCGGGCGTGACGCCCTTGCAGACGGCTGCGGGGATGCTGACGTCGAGCGCGGTGTTGATGACCCCGGTCTGGCTGGTGGTGGACCGGCCTTGGGCGATGGCATGGCCGGGCGTGGGGCCGGTGGTTGCGGTGGTGGCGCTGGCGTCGCTGTCGACGGCTTTCGCCTATCTGATCTTCTTCCGCATTCTGGCGCGGGCGGGGGCGACGGCGATCTCGCTGGTGACCTTCCTGATCCCGTTCAGCGCGGCGGGGTTGGGGTGGATTGTGCTGGGCGAGCGGCTGGAGCTGCGGCATTTCGCAGGGCTGGCGCTGATCCTGGGCGGGTTGGCGCTGATCGAGCGGTCGCGCGGACGTTGACCGTGGGCTGTGGCGGCGGCAGAATCAGGCCATGACACCCACGGCCATTCTTGAGTCTGCGGTCTACGCGTCCGATCTTGGCGCGGCGGAGGCATTCTATGGCGGGCTTCTGGGCCTGCCGGTGATCGCGAAGATCGAAGGGCGCCATGTGTTCTTCCGGGCAGGTACGGGCGTGCTTCTGGTCTTCAATCCGGACGCAACGGAGGTGCCGTCGACCAATCTCGCGCTGCCGGTGCCCACGCATGGTGCGCGGGGGGCGGGGCATGTGTGCTTTGCGGCCTCACGCGCGGAGCTTGCCGCGTGGCGAGAGCGGTTCGCGGCGGCGGGGGTGGCAGTCGAGGCGGAGTTCGACTGGCCGAACGGCGCGCGGTCGCTGTATGTCCGCGATCCGGGCGGGAACTCGGTCGAGTTCGCCGAACCTCGGCTGTGGGAATAGGCTTGGAGCCTAGCCGAAGATCGACCAGCCGGTGCGGCGGGCGAGCATCTCCAAAGCTTCGGTGCCAAGCTGGGAGTTGCCTTGCGCGTTGAGGCCCGGGGACCAGACGGCGATGGAGGCGCGGCCGGGGGCGATGGCAAGAATGCCGCCGCCGACACCGGACTTGCCGGGCAGGCCGACGCGGAATGCAAACTCGCCCGAGCCGTCGTAATGGCCGCAGGTCAGCATCAGGGCGTTGATCCGGCGGGTGCGTTCGGGGGCGATCAGGCGCTGGAAACCTGCAAGAAAGCGGCCAGCGCGGGCAAGCTGGTCTACCGTCATCGCGATGGCGCATTGGTGGAAATAGGCGCCAAGGACGAGTTCGGGCGCGTTCGTCAGGTTGCCTTCGGCCTTGAGGAAATGCGCCAGGGCAAAGTTGCGGTGGCCGGTTTCGGTCTCCGACTTTGCGACGGCGCGGTCGATGTGGATGTCCTCGTCGCCTGCGGCGGTGCGGACGAAGGTGAGAAGTTCAGCCAGGTATTCGCGCGGCGCGCGGCGGGCCAGGGCGGCGTCGGTGGTGACGATGGCGCCGGCGTTGATGAAGGGGTTGCGGGGGATGCCATCTTCGCTTTCAAGCTGCAGGATCGAGTTGAAGGCGAGGCCCGAGGGTTCGCGGCGCACGCGGGTCCAGAGCTGGTCGCCCAAGCGGCCAAGCGCGATGGCGAGGCCGAAGACCTTGGAGATCGACTGGATCGAAAAGGGCACAGCGCTGTCGCCGGTCGAATGCTGGGTGCCATCGGCCAAGACGACCGAGAGGCCGAACTGGGCGGTGTCGACGGCGGCAAGTTGGGGGATGTAGTCGGCGACCTGACCCCGGTCGGTGCGCGCGGCCATCTCGGCCTGAATCGCGGCCAGATGCTGCGCGATGTCGGCCGTCATGGGGCCCAGCGGAGGAAGTTGCCGATCAGGCGGAGACCTGCTGACTGGGACTTTTCGGGGTGGAACTGGGTGCCGATGATGGTGTCACGCCCGACGATTGCGGTGATCGGGCCGCCGTAGTCGCAGAATGCAAGGCGGTGTGCCGGGTCGGTGACGCGGAAATGGTAGGAATGGACGAAATAGGCGTGGTCGCCGGTGGCGAGGCCGTCGAGGACCGGGTGGGCCTGTTCTATGACGAGGTCGTTCCAGCCCATGTGCGGGACCTTTAGGGCGCGGTCGGCGGGTTCGATCTTCACGACGTCGCCGGGTATCCAGCCGAAGCCTTCCGTCAGTCGGTATTCGTGACCGCGGGAAGCCAGCATCTGCATCCCGACGCAGATGCCAAGGAAGGGGCGTGCTTTGTGGATGACGGCCTCTTCGATGGCTTCGAACAGGCCGCCGTAGGAGCCAAGGGCGGCACGGCAGGCGGGGAAGGCGCCGTCGCCGGGCAGGACGATGCGGTCGGCGCGGGCGACGTCCTCTGGCTTGGAGGTGACGAGGATGTCACCGCCGTCCACTTCCAACGCCATGCGCTGAAAGGCTTTCTCGGCCGAGTGGAGGTTGCCGGAATCGTAGTCGACCAGAACCGTCAGGCTCACAGCGCGCCCTTGGTGGAAGGAAGCGCGTCGCCAAGTCGGGGATCGGGTTCGACAGCCTCGCGCAGGGCACGGGCGACGGATTTGAAGGTGGCCTCGGCGATGTGGTGGCTGTTCAGGCCGTGCAGCTGATCGACGTGCAGCGTGATGCCGCCGTGGGTCGAGAATGCCTGAAAGAACTCGCGGACCAGCTCGGTGTCGAAAGTGCCGATCTTCGGGGTGGGCATGGCCACGGTCCAGATCAGGTAGGGCCGTGCAGAGAGGTCCAGCGCCGTGGCGATCTGGGCATCGTCCATCGCCAGCCGGAAGTGGCCGTAGCGGCGAATGCCGCGCTTGTCGCCCAAGGCCTTGGTCAGGGCCTGGCCAAGGGCGATGCCGGTGTCTTCGACGGTGTGGTGGTCGTCGATGTGCAGGTCACCCTTGGCGCGCACCGTGATGTCGATCAGGCTGTGGCGCGCAAGCTGGTCAAGCATGTGGTCGAAGAAGCCGACGCCCGTCTTGCAGTCATGCGTGCCGGTGCCGTCGAGGTTGACGGTGACAGAAATCTCGGTCTCGGCGGTCTTGCGGGTGACGGTGGCTTCGCGCATCGCGGTCTCCTTGGCCTGCGGGGTTTTATAGGGTGCGGGCGGCGCGAGGGGAAGGCGGTTCGGGGCGAAGGGTGCGGCGAACGCGCAAGGCGGCCACAGGGGGATCGCAAAACGGCCTTCACTATATATAGTGTATATAGTGCGGCGATTGAGCAACCATGGGAAGAAGTTCGCCACGCCGGATCGGCCCGAGGTCGCAATCGTGATAGAGGCGACGCGGGGATGATTGCGTCGGATAAGCAATTGCGTATCCCCTTTGCCCGATTCTGGGCTTAATATGGCCAAGACTTACGACGAGACATTCGCGACGGCTTCGACAGGGGCCGGGACACAGTTTGGAGTGCATTCAGGTCATGCCTGAGATTTTTCCGGTTCTACTTTGCGGTGGGTCTGGCACCCGCTTGTGGCCCGTCTCGCGCAAGAGCTTTCCCAAGCAGTTTGTGCCGCTGGCAGGGCAGGGGACGTTGTTCCAGGCGGCGGCGGCGCGGATGCAGGGCGCGCCCGGGGTTGGCTGCCCTCTGATCCTGACAAATTCGGATTTCCGCTTTATCGTGGCCGAGCAGCTGGCCGCGGATGGCATCCGGCCGGGCGCGATCATCATCGAGCCTGCGGCGAAGAACACCGGCCCGGCGATTCTGGCGGCGGCGCTGCATCTGGCGGCAGAAAGCCCTGATGCGCTGATGCTGGTGATGCCGACCGACCACAGCATTCCCGATGTCGATGCCTTCCGCGCGGCCGTGGCCGCAGGTGTGGCGCGCGCCGAGGCGGGGCAGATCGTCACCTTCGGCATTCGGCCCGACCGTCCGGAAACCGGCTATGGCTGGATCGAGCTGGCCACAGCCCCGGTGGATGGCCAGGCGCAGAAAGTCGCGCGGTTTGTCGAGAAGCCGCCGCTGGACCTGGCCGAGGCAATGCTGGCCGAGGGGCGCTATCTGTGGAACGCGGGCATCTTCCTGATGTCTGCGAAGGTGCTGATTGCGGGCTTTGCCGATCACGCGCCTGACCTGATCGGCCCGGTGACCGAAGCGGTTGCGGGCGCACGGCGGGATCTGGACTTCCTGCGGCTGGCGGAGGCCCCGTGGCAGGGCGTGCGCGACATCTCGGTCGACTATGCCGTGATGGAGAAGGCCGCCAATATCGAAGTGGTGCCCCTGGGTGCGGCGTGGTCGGACCTGGGCGACTGGAATGCAGTCTGGCGCGAGAATGGCGGGGCTGCGGGCGGTGTGGTCACGCAAGGGCCAGTGACGGCGATCGACTGCGAGGGAAGCCTCTTGCGGTCCGAGGTGGAAGGGCAGCATCTGGTCGGCATCGGGTTGCACGACATGATCGTCGTGGCGATGCCGGATGCGGTGCTGGTTGCCGACCGGTCACGGGCGCAGGACGTAAAGACGGCAGTGGCGCAGCTGAAGGCGCGGTCCGTCCGTCAGGCCGAGATCTTCCCGCGCGACCACCGGCCCTGGGGCTGGTTCGAGACTCTGGCGCTGGCCGACAGGTTCCAGGTCAAGCGCATCGTGGTGAAACCGGGCGCGGCGCTGAGCCTGCAAAGCCACATCCATCGGGCCGAGCACTGGATCGTCGTGTCGGGCACGGCGCAGGTGACGGTGGGCGAAGAGGTCAAGCTTCTAAGCGAAAACCAGTCGGTCTACGTGCCCCTTGGCGCAATTCACCGGCTGGCGAACCCGGGCAAGGTGCCGGTCGTGCTGATCGAGGTGCAGACGGGGGCCTATCTGGGTGAGGACGACATCATCCGCTACGAAGACATCTACGCCCGCAGCGACGAGAAGGTCACGCCGCGGTGACTTTGCCTGGCCCGGAGATCCTGCAGAAGCTCGCCATCGTCATGGCGCATCCCGATGACGAGGTGCTGTGGGCCTGTTCGGCCCTGCGCGCGGCCGAGCGGATCGTTCTGGTCTATGGCGAGCTGCCCTGTGCGCCGGACCTGACCGCAGGGCGCCGTGCGGCGATGGCAGCGTTTCCGTTGCCGACGCTCGACTGGCTGGAGATGACGGAATCGGGCGTGTTCGACAGCGCGTCCTGGCCAGAGGTGCGCGAAACCGACTACGGGCTCTATCCGCACCCGGCGCTGCGGGTGCTGAAAAGCTTCAATCCCGATCGCTATCGTGCGCAGTTCGCCGCCATGCGCGAGGCGCTGCGCCCGCGGCTGGCGGGGATGCGCAACGTGATCGCGCATGGACCGTGGGGCGAGTATGGGCATGAGGACCATGTTCAGGTCTTCCGCGTCGTCGCCAGCCTTGCGGCCGAGATGGGCTTTCAGCTTTGGGTTCCGGCCTACTTCGCACCGAAGTCCGAGGCGCTGATGCACCGCAACCTGCGCTACTTTGGCAGGCCGACGCCGCCGATGGCGATCGACGCCGCTTTGGCCGACGAGATCGCGCAGATCTACAAGCGGACCGGGACCTGGACCTGGTTCGACAGCTATGTCTGGCCCGCGTCGGAACGCTTTCTGCCCTGGGTGCCGGCAGGTGCTGCGCCCGGCGACGATGCCGTGGCTGCCGATGTTCAGCTGATCGTGTTTCCGGCTGACTACGAGGCGATGCGTCGTCGGCACCGGCGCTGGCGGCGGGAACTTTTGCGGAAGGCCTTGGCCTACGTGAACGGCCGTCGCGCCGGGTGACGGCTTGCTCTTGACCGGAAGACCTTGTGATGCGGACGACCCTGACCTGCGCCTTCACGCAATGGAGCCCGGGCCTGGGTGACAATCACCCGATGGGTTGGTTGACAGTGGCCGTCTATCTTGCGGCGGCTGTCGCAGCGGCGGCTGCAGCCCGCGCGATGCCGGGGTCTGAACCGCGAAGCCGCCGTGAGCGGGTCTTCTGGTGGGGTGCCGCAGGGATCATGCTGGCCCTTGGGGTGAACAAGCAACTTGACCTGCAATCGCTGCTGACGATGATCGTCCGCTGCCATGCGCAACTGTCGGGTTGGTATGACATTCGGCGGGTTGTGCAGCAGGTGTTCATCTATCTGATCTCTGCCGGAGGTGTCGTGGCGCTGGGCCTGATGGCGCTTCTGTTTCGCGGGATCCTCGGGCGGATCTGGCCGGCTCTTCTGGGCCTTGGCTTTGTCTGTCTGTTCGTGGTGGTCCGCGCTGCAAGCTTCCATCATGTCGACGTGCTGCTGGGCAGCACTGCCGCAGGCATCAAGCTGAACTGGCTTCTGGAGCTGCCGGGTCCGACCTTGGTCGCGCTGGTAGCCCTGCGCCGGCGCCGGGCAGTTGGCGACAGCCAGGCCTAGCCCAACCACGAATCGCATTTTGGTTCCCTGAAACCGGAAGCTGCCGGTTTTTAAGCCGCTCACCCCGGAAACTGTGGTTACTGAATCACTTTAACGGAAAATTCACCGTTTCGGAAACTGGCATAATTTGCCTTGGGAGGGGGGTAGCAAAACCTGACTTGTGACCCCTCCGGCAACAGGGGGTAGAGTAACGGCACATAGGCACTCAGAAGGCATTGATTAAAAGGTGAAGAAAATCATAGCGGTGCTTCCACCCCGGGTTTGAATCGTGGTTCAGGGCACCTTGGGGGGGTCATAAACGGCTGTTTCGGACAACGCGAAGAACACGAAAATTGCACAACCTAAGCGTGTAACCCAATGAGAAGTAACCACTTTCCATACCCCATACGACCGAGGACCACATTGCGGTAAGAGCGCCCGAATGGTAGAAGCCAGACTGTGAGTTGGGTGGAGTACCGAGTGCAACGTGCGCTTTTGGGCCGGCGAGATAACGCCGGTTCCTCGGATTTTGGCTTAGCGATTGGCACCCTTTTGGAGGCGTTGCAGATGGACGTTCGTTCTGGAATAGCACGACATGACTTTGAACGGCCGTCCGCTACTGTCAGTGACGGGTGGGCGCGTGCGCGGCGAGAGCCGCTTTATCGTCGGGTTCTGAAGCGCTGGCTGGACGTCGGCTTTGTCCTTATGGCGTTGCCGATCGTCCTTCCGGTCATTCTGGTGCTTGTCGCAGTGCTGAAAGTGACCGGAAATTCGCCGTTCTTCACCCAAGAGCGGGTGGGGCTTGGCGGTAGAACCTTCCGGCTTTGGAAATTGCGGACCATGGTTCCGAACGCTGAAGAGCGTTTGCAAGCCTATCTGGTGAATAATGACGCCGCGCGGCGGGAATGGGACGCCTATCAGAAACTGTCGCTTGACCCACGCATAACCGAATTTGGCCAGTTCCTGCGCAAAAGCTCGCTGGATGAGCTGCCGCAGCTTTGGAACGTGCTGATCGGTGACATGAGCCTTGTCGGGCCGCGCCCGATGATGCTTGACCAACAGGAGCTTTATCCAGGCAGCGCCTACTATGCGCTGCGGCCGGGCCTGACCGGGACGTGGCAGATTTCCGATCGCAACCAGTCGACCTTCGCACAGCGCGCAGAGTTTGACGCAGAGTATGAACACAACCTGTCGTTCTTCAAGGATTTGAAGATCCTGCTGGCGACTGTGGGTGTGGTGCTGCGGGCGACGGGGAAGTAAGTCGCTGCTTGACCGTCGGTTCCGGGCGATGGAGACGAATCCAGCCGACCAGCGCAACGCCGGGCAACAGGACGATGATTCCTGTGACCGGATAAGCGAGAGCCACGGCCCAAAACGGAAAGTCATAGACAAACAGGGTCACTGACGCACCAGCGGCGCACATCATTGCGATCAGTAGCAGACCCAAAGCCATCCCAGTCTCCCTGACCGGAGAAATCGTCGTGCCATAACTGACCCCCGTCAATACCATAGCTTAGGCTACTCGGGGCGTATGTCGAGATGCGAAGAGTGAATCATTCTGAAGGCCTGCACGCTTTGTCGGATCTGTGGCGAAACTTGGCCGAGCAATCTGGGTGCTTGGTGACGATTTCCGCCTGCGGCGTGAGACGATCGGGCGCAGGCAGCCTGCCTGACGGATCAGCCATGCAGGTGTTGCCGGTGCAACCGAGCATGCGAAGTGCGCTCAGTGGTCCGAATGTTCCATACCGCTGCGCAGATCAGAAGCGTGAGGCTGCATACGGCCGGGTAGGTGGCCAAGGTGATCCAGGTCGGCAGGGACAGGGCAATGGTTGCACCCATCGCGACGACCCCGATTGCGGCGGACAAGATGATGAACCCGGCAAGCATTTCGCGCAACCTCCACGAGAAGACTGGAATCAGGATGCTCGCCGTGCGTGGCGAGAATATGGCCGGGTCTTGGTTAAAGTTCGTCGCAGTTCTGGGGCATTTCAGCGAATCCCGGGTATGCAGAGTCGCGCAAAGCAAGGGTTTTCACCTCTTGGTGGCAGGCGTTCTGTGGCACAACCCAGAGTAGATTCATGCAGGAGTATCGTGAATGTGTCAGGTAACCTGTTGAAAAGGAATACTTCCATCAAGGATCGATCAATTCTGGGCGGGCAAGTGGCCAGATCGGCAGCCAACGGACCGGCCGGTGTTCGCTGCGCTGCGGCGATACGGCACGATTCTGTCATTCGAAACAAGGCAGCAATCCGGGAAGTGGACGAGGATTGCCTTTCTTTTGTCATTCCGCAGCAGCAAGGTGTCGCGGCTGCACGCCATGGGGACACCAAGTGATCGAGACCTTTCGCAAGTTGTTTTCGCTGTTCGACGCGACAGAGCGGCGGCGCTTCTGGCTTTTGACCGCGGTCATGGTCCTGGTCGCGGCGGCCGAGATCGCTGGAATCTCGGCGGTGCTGATGCTGTTGAATGTGCTGGCGGCGCCAGAGACGATCCGTTCTGGCCGCACCTTGTCCTATCTGTCCGAGGTGTCGGGCCTGACAACCGATTTCAGCTTTCAGGTGGGTCTGGCGCTCGCCGTCCTGTGCGTGGTGATGGTGGGCCTTGCGATCAAGGCGGCGGGGACCTACGTCACGATCCGCTTTTCGACGATGCGCGGCTACACGATCTCCAGCCGTCTGCTTGCCGCCTACCTTAGCCAGCCCTACCCGTGGTTTTTGCAGCGCAACAGTGCCGAGCTGGAAAAGAACGTGCTGAACGAGGTCGACGGGTTGGTCAGCCGGGTGATCCTGCCTTGTCTGCGACTGGTGTCGAACAGTCTTCTGGTCATGGCGATCCTGTTCTTTCTGTTGCTGGTCGACCCGCTGGTCACGCTGTTTTCCGGCGGGGTTCTGGGTCTGGGTTACGGGCTGATCTACCTGCGCTTCCGGGGTCGGCTGCACCGGCTGGGCCAGGACATGATGGATGCCTTCGAGAACCGCTTTCTGGTCGCGCAAGAGGCGACGGGCGGCATCAAGGACGTCAAGGTCATGGGACTGGAGGCAACCTATGTCCGCAGCTATTCGATTGCAGCAGAAAAGGCGGCGCGGTCGGGCGCGACGATGGGGGTGATGTCGGAATTGCCGCGCTTTGCGCTGGAAGCGATCACCTTCGGCACCATGCTGGCACTGATCCTGCTGCTGCTCTTGCAAAGTGATGGCAATGTCACCGAGATCGTCCCAACCCTGGGTGTCATCGCGTTTTCGACAATGCGGCTTTTGCCGTCGCTGCAACAGATCTATCACGCGCTGGTGTCGATCCGGGGGGCAACGCCGGTGCTGAATGCCATCGTCGCGGATTTCCAGTCCACGCCGGCCTTGCCCTTGGCCGATGCGACGCGCAGTCAACCCCTGAAGCTGGAGCGGCAGCTGGAACTGGAAAAGGTCAGCTTTGCCTATGCCCAGGCCGAAAAGCCGACGTTGCGCGGGGTCGATCTGGTGATCCCGGCGCGCACGACAGTCGGGATTGTCGGCGGGACGGGTGCGGGCAAGACGACTCTGGTCGATCTGATCCTGGGGCTTCTGAGCCCGGATGAAGGGGTGATCCGGGTGGATGGCCAGCCGATCACGCCGGAAAACCTGCGCGCCTGGCAAGGCACTCTGGGCTATGTGCCACAGACGATCTTTCTGACCGACGAGACGATTGCGTCGAACATCGCCTTCGGCGTTCCGAAGGACGAGATCGACATGGTCGCCGTCGAACGCGCGGCGCGGATCGCGGCACTGCACGACTTTGTCGTCGCGGACCTGCCGCAGGGCTATCAGACCTTTGTCGGCGAACGCGGCGTGCGGTTGTCGGGCGGACAGCGGCAGCGGATCGGGATCGCGCGGGCGCTGTATCGCAATCCGACGCTTTTGATCATGGACGAGGCGACCTCGGCCTTGGACAACATCACCGAGCGCGTGGTGATGGAGGCTGTCGACCGCATTCGCACAGACAAGACGATCATCCTGATCGCGCACCGGCTGACCACGGTGAAAACCTGCGATACGATCTTTCTGATGGATCGGGGTCGCCTGCTGGCCCAGGGCAGCTATGACGAGCTTCTGGCAGGCAACGAGGTGTTCCGGCGAATGGTCGCAGGGGGTGCCGAGGAAGCACATGCTACGATATGAATACGAAATTCCCCAAGCCCGGGTCCACGCGACGGCGCGGCCTGTATCAACAAAGCCCTGATCGAAGAAGACTGAGAGGTTATTATGCCCGTTGAAACCCTGCCCATCGACCCCGAAACGCTGCTGATCGATGCAGACCTCGCGCGCGAATACGGCAAGGCCGCCGCCGAGGTTTACCGTTCTCGGAAGCCTTATCCCTATGGCTGCTATGATAATTTCATGCCGCCAAACATCCTGGAGAAGGTGCGGGAAGAGCTGCAAAGCCTGCCCGCGGCCGAAAGCTTCTTCAACCGGCCGCAGGAAAAGCTGAAGGCCGCCTACATGCCCGAGCGACTGGGCCCTTATACCCGTGCCTTGTTCCATTCGCTGAACTCGAAGGCTTTCCTGGCCTATCTGGAAGAGCTGACCGGAATCGACGGCCTGATTCCCGACCCCTATTTCGCGGGCGGCGGGATTCATGTGGTCTCGAACGGCGGGCACCTGGATATCCATGCCGACTTCAACCGGCAGGGCAAGCTGAACCTGGAACGCCGCCTGAACGTGCTGATCTACCTGAACAAGGACTGGAAGGAAGAATACGGCGGGTCCTTCGAAATCTGGAACGACGACATGACCGCCAAGGTCGCGGGCTTTGTGCCGCTGTTCAACCGGATGTGCTGTTTCAACACCGGGTCGAACACCTGGCACGGCAACCCCGAGCCGGTAAACCATCCCGACAAGGAACCCCGGATGTCGATTGCGCTGTATTACTACACCGCGACCTGGGATTCGACGAAGGTGTCGCACACGACATTGTTCAAGCCGCGTCCCGGCACGAAGGACAGGAAAGACCGGCTGGAAGCCCGGCATCAGGTGATGCAGAACCTGTTGCCGCCGGTAATCTACCGCCGTCTTGGCCACCGGCTGCGCAAGCTGGGGATCTAGAGCCTGTCTGACGCAGATAGAAGCGTCAGACAGGCTCTAGCTTCCTTAGGGTCGCCGATCTTTCGTCAAAACCGGAGTCCACTTTTGTCGGACAGCCTCTAGCGCTTTCTGCAGATCGGCGCGAGGAAGGCGACGACCTCGCGTGCGATGATTTCGGGCGAGAAGCGGGCCGCGACATCGGCCTGCGCGGCCCTTCCAAACTGCAGGGTCAGGTCCGGATCGCCCAGAAGCCGCAGGCAGGCGTCGGCCAGAGCTTTCGCATCTTCAGTCGGGACCAGAAAACCGGTCTCGCCGTCGCGGAGCACTTCGGCACAGCCACCGACGCGAGCGCTGACGATGGCGGAGCCTGCTGCCATGGCTTCGATCAGCGCGACGCCGAAGGTTTCATAGCGCGAGGCGATGAGCGTGATCGGATGGGTGCTGCGAAGCGCCGCAACCTCGGCCCGCGATTTGCGACCAAGAATCTCGATCCGGTCACGGGTGGGCGCGGGCAGGCGGGCAATCGCCTCGGCCAGGTGCAAGGACGAACCGTCAGGTTGGGCAATTCCGCCATCCGGGCCGACGAATGTGAGGCGGCAGTCGGGGTGCCGATCCGCGATGCGGGTGAAGGCGTCAAGGACAAGGTCGCCGCCCTTGATCCGGTCGAAGCGACCAACGAAAAGCAGATGCGGCACGGTCAGCCTGGCTGCAGGCGGTGCGGACCTGTCGAGGCTGACGGGGTTGCCAATGACGGTGGTGGGAAGGTTCGGCAGGCCCCATTCCACCCCGGTCTGATCCTGCACCGAGCGCGAGGGGGCGATCAGGCCGTCGATGCGGTGGAGGCCCGCGGCCTCCCAGTTCTCGCGGCGGGCATCCGGGCCGCGCCGGGGCCGTCCCGGGATCGCGCGGTGCAGCCAGTGCGGGCCGTGCAGGGTCGCGACCACGGGAATCGGCACTGCCCGACGAATCTCTCCGGCCCAGCCGAAGGTCTCCTCCATCAGAAGGACTTCGATGCCGTGGCGGTCGATGGCTGCCCGAGTGGCCTTGATAAAGCGTGCGATAATCGCGCGGCGGATTACCCGGTCCGGGAACAGACGGAACAAAAGTCTGCCGACAAGTGGCACCGGCTGATCGTCGAGCACGATGACGCGTGGATCGTCATGGGGCGCGTCGACCCAGTGGGCGATGATCGTGACGTCATGTCCTATGGCGGTCAGGCCTGTTGCCAGATGCGCCACGGCCGACGCGATGCCGTTCGCCGTTGCGGTGCCAGGCCAGGCCGGGGTCACCAAACCGATCCGCAAGGGTGCCACCGCCGCTTCCGCCGCGTTCGGCGCCGTAAAAGATTTCATCGCCGGCGGCCCCGATGCTCGGGCCGGGCCGCGCGCGTCTCGGGTGCGGTGGTTTCCTCGGACATCAGCCAACTTGCGCGCAGGCCACCGGGAAGTGCCAGTTCCACCCCGTTTGAGGCGGTCCCCTCCTCGGTTGCACCGGTTGCACCGGTTGTGGCAGCAGGACGCCAGACAACGATGCCCGCAATCGCCCCGGCCATCAGCCAGAGATAGTTGACGAGCCCGGCATTGGGCAGAAGGTCGATGAGCAGCGCCGACAGCACCATGATCAGGCCGGGCGTGATGTAGGAGGGCCCGAAGGACCTGCGCCGCATGGCGTAAAGCACGATCGGCGCGGTCAGAAGCCCGAAGCGACCAATGTAGCCAAGCCAGCCATAGACCCCGATGTAGATCAGCCAGATCCCGTCGGTGATGCTGGTCATGTCGCCGGTTTCCGGGTCGTAAAGCGAGTTCCGCCCCCAGCTGCCCCAGCCCGCGACGGGTTTGAGGTTCGCTTTTTCCAGAAGTGCATCCTCGTTGTCGAGGCGGAACTTGAGCGAGGCCGCCCGGTCCTCGCTGACCATGAGGGCTAGGTTGTACGCGGTATCGACCGGAATCCAGCCCGCCCCGCGCAGCATCGGGTAGAGAATCACGATGACGGCAACGACCACCCCCAGCCACACTTGCACCCGCCGTCCGAACAGAAGGACGCATCCGGCGAAGACGACGGCGAGGATCAGCGCGCCCAAGCTTTTTGCCAGGAAAAGGACCACAGTCATCCAGGCGGCGGCGGCAAGCCAGCCAAAGGCGACGCGCCCCTCGCGTCTGGCCTCGCGATAGAGGACGGTGGCAGAGATGATCGACATGCAGAAGTAGATCCCCAGCATCAGGCCGTGGTTGAGGAAGACCGTTGGGCGGAATCCGCCCGCCCGGACATGCTGGACAAAGTCCGAGGGAAAGAAGCCGTAGACCCAGGTGTGCAGCTGCGGCGAGAGCCGGATTTCCACCAGGGCGGGAAGTGAATAGACAAGACCGCCGATGGCGACGATCTCCAACAGCGCGCGGTGGCCGGTGGGCGTGTTCAGATAGCGAATGCCAAGCCAGAGCGGGATCATCGCCACGAGGATCATCGAAATCAGACCCCAGGCATCGTATAGCCGAAGGCCGCGCAGGACGATGCGCCCGTCAATGATCGGCTCGGTGTTATACATCACGGTCAGGACCGGGGTGACGATGACAAGCGTGAACAGGATGTAAAGCACCTGACGACCGGTCCTGGAAAAGCCGTCGAAGGACAGGGTCATTCGCGGCGCGATCAGCATGCACATCACGAAGGCAGAAACAGCCGGGATGAGCGCGCGGTCGATGGTGGGAATCATCGGAAACTTGATGAAGGTGCTGGACGGGAGGAAGAGATGACCACCGATGATGGTCCAGACCAGAGCGCGTTCCAAAGTCAGGACGCGAAACAGCACGACGGCGGCAATCGGCGAGCTGAGCAGGACCAGATAGGCAAAGATGTTTGGCATAAAGTCCCGTCCGGACGCCGATCACTGACTTTCCTTTTAGCCGGTCTGAGGCGCAAGGAAAATGGCAAGTCGTCGCTTGCGGGGGCGGAAAGGTAGAATCTCCGTGTCTCGCGGGCCTTGGAAGGCTTGCCGTTTTGTGCATTGTTGCGGCATGAGATCCAGTGGCCCCATAGTCCCGGCGTGACCGACCGTTTGCGTGTTTCCGGCGCGGTGGGCGCGGTCATCATCGGGCGCAACGAGGGCGCGCGTCTGGTGGCTTGCCTTGCGTCTTTTCCGTCCGATGTGCGACCGCTTGTCTATGTCGATTCCGGGTCGACCGACGGCAGCGTGGCTGCGGCCCGTGCCGCCGGGGCCGAGGTGGTGGATTTGGACATGTCTCTGGCATTCACCGCAGCGCGGGCGCGGAACGCAGGACTGGCCCGGCTGGTCGAGCTAGGCGCGCCGGAGTTCGTGCAATTCGTTGATGGCGATTGCGTGTTGCAGCCGGGGTGGCTGCCAGCGGCCAAGACGTTTCTGTCCGAGCATCCCTTGGTGGGGGTCGTCTGCGGGCGACGGCGGGAGATCCGACCCGAGGCATCGATCTGGAACCGGCTGTGCGACGCGGAATGGGACACTCCGGTCGGTCCGGCCAAGGCCTGCGGCGGCGATGCCTTGATGCGGGTGACGGCAGTGCAGGTAGTCGGGGGCTATGACCCGACGCTGATTGCGGGCGAGGAACCCGAGTTGTGCGTGCGTTTGCGGGCTGCGGGGTGGCAGGTCTGGCGGATCGACCAGGAAATGACGCTGCATGACGCGGCGATGACGCGGATCGGCCAGTGGTGGAAGCGCACGCGGCGCGGCGGCCATGCCTTTGCGGAAGGGGCTGCTCTGCACGGTGCCCCGCCGGAACGCCACTGGGTTGCCGAGACACGGCGGGCTGTTCTGTGGGGGGCGGTTCTGCCGGTGGTGGCAATCCTTGGCGCGCTGGTCAGCCCGTGGTCACTGCTGCTTTTCCTGCTGTATCCGCTGCAGATCCTGCGGCTAAGCCGCCGCTACGGTATGGAACGCGCTGTGTTCATGACACTGGCGAAAGTGCCCGAGGCCCTGGGCGTCTTGCAATACTGGCTGAACCGGCTGCGGCGGCGGCAGGCGCGGCTGATCGAATACAAGTAGGGGTCAGGGCCGCAGCTTTCCCTCGGGACCACCGCTGCGAAAAAGCTCCGCAAGCCATGCCCCTTCACGAGCGATGTCATGTTCGCGTTCGACCGCCTTGCGACCAGCCTCGCCCATGCGGGCGGAAAGCTCGGGGTTGGCCATGAGACGGGACATGCGGTCGGCGAGCGTTGCCACATCACCCGGCGGCACGGTGAAGCCGGTCACGCCATCCTCGACCAGTTCCTGCACGCCCGCGACCCGCGAGGCGACGACAGGAATGCGGCTGGCCAGCGCCTCCATATAGACCACTGGCAGGCCCTCGGCGAAGGAGGGCAGGACCAGCATGTCGGAGTTGGCAAGGAGATCAGCGACTTGCGGCTGGGTCATGAAGCCCGCGAAGTGGACGGCGTTCGATATGCCAAGCGCCTGCCATCGCCTCGATCAGGAGGAGCGCGCCTTTCACCGGGTCAAGGCGGCCGACGAAGGCCACGCGTTTGCCGAACGTGGGGGCCTCGCGCCGGTAGAGCGCGGGGTCGAGGCCGCAATGGACGATGGCGATCTTTGGCCAATGGACGGGGTCCGAGAAGAGCATCAGCTGCGACCGGCAGAAGTGGGTGATGGCCACAACGAACTGCGCGCGGGCGATCTTTTCCGGCAGGGACCAGCGGTCGACCTCGAAGAAGATCGCGGGGCCGTGTTCGGTGAAGCTGAAGGGGATCCCTGCGAGTTTCGCGGCAAGGATGGCAACCGAACAGCTGGAATTGCCGAAGTGATTGTGCAGGTGGCGCACGTTGTTGCGGCGAAGGTGATCGGACAGGACCCCGGCTTCGAGGAAGTAGAAGAGCTGCCAGAAGAAGGCCTTGAGCCCGGGTGAGCGCATCCGGATCGCAAGGGTGAGGGTCGACAGCCAGGTACCCGGACTGCGGACCAGGGCGCGGCCGTGGGCTTTAAGAAGCCGCACCGGGTGTTTTGCGGCGGCGATGACATAGAAGGTTTCGGCGCGGGCCTCCTGCTCCTCGCGGCCCTTGAATTCCGAGGCCGGGGGCTGGCGGATCGAGCAGGTGATCACGGGCACGCCGGCGGCGCGGACGGCCTGAACCTCGCGCAGGATGAAGGTATGCGAGACCTTGGGGTAGTCGCCGGTCAGATAGGCCACCGGGCGGGCGTTGGTGTCTTGGGTCATTCCGGGGTCCTACCGACGAAGCCTGCGCTGCCACCAGAAAAGCTTTCCGGCCCCACCGACAGCCGCCAGATAATGCCGGGTCGACCTTTCGGGCGAGAAGGGGCGGGTCACGAGGGCGGCAAGCCCGTGACCGCCAAGCTGTGCCGCCCCTACCGCCATCCAGAGGGCGACCCGCGCGGCCCCACGCAAGCCGCCCTGTCCGCTTTCGACGAGTGAGCGAAGTTGGCCATCGCTGAACCGGCGGGCGCGGAGGAAGGCAAGGCTGGCGCGGTGGCGCGGGACGATTTCGTGGACCAGCGCAGACGGGCACCAGAGCATCGGGATCTGGTGATCTTCGACCAGATGCCGGAAAAGCCAGACATCCTCGCCGCCCTGATCGAACGCGGTGTCGAAAGGTGGAGAGACGAGGGCAAGGGTGTCACGCGCAAACATGGAATTACCCGAGCCGAGATAGGCCCGAAGGTGCTGGACCTCGGACCCAGGCGGGGCGGCCAGACGGCGGCTGAAGATGCGGTCGAGGGGCGCGCGCAGGGCGGCGGGCGGTTCGGTTTCAAACACAGGCTCGACCGCCCCGAAGGCGGCTTTCGCACCGGCCCGGGCCGCGGCGGCAAAGGCGCCCAGCCAGCCCGGAGCGGGGGTTTCGTCGTCGTCGAGGAAGATCACGTGGCTGCCCTGCGCTTCGGCAACGCCGCGGTTGCGAGCCTGGGCTACGCCGGTCCGGGGTTCATGGACGTAGCGGACAAAATCGGGGGCGGTGCTGGCCGCGGTCTTGGCCGAAGCTTCGGGCGAATTGTCGACCAGCACGAGGTCCACCGCTTCGGGAATCGAGGCCCGTTCGGCGGCGACGGCGGCAAAGAGCTTGGGCAGATACCCCTCACGCCGGAAGGTCGGGACGATGATCGTCAGCGAGACCTGCAACAATGTTGCAGAGGGCCGAACATCGTTCCCCGGACTGAATGTCTCTTGCGCGAATGTCACGAAAAACCCTGCCAAACTTCACATGACCCAGACTATCTGCTTGACGGGGCATGGACAATCGCCTGTCAGTCAGGACCGTAAGCCAGAGGCTTGTGGCGACAGGATGGCAAAGGAATTCGATGTTGCGTGAAGGTGGGTCTGTTTCTGGGGCGGCGCGGCTCGACGCCCTGGCGCTGGTCAATTTTCCGACCGAGGCGGCATTGCTGGCGGACGTGGAAGCCCGTCTGGCCCGGGGGCAGGGCTTTGCGATTGCGACGCTGAACCTGGACCATGTGGTCAAGCTCCGCCGTGACCCTGCATTCCGCGCGGCTTATCAGGCGCAAAGTCATGTGGTGGCGGATGGCAATCCGATCGTCTGGCTGTCGCGGTTGGCCGGTCGGAGCGATGTAGCGCTGGTGCCGGGGTCGGAACTGATCGCGCCGGTGGCGACACTGGCGGCACGCCTTGGGGTGCCGCTGGCGTTTCTGGGATCGACCGAACCCGTCCTGCGCGCGGCGGCGGACCGGCTGATGGCGGACTATCCGGGGCTGGTGGTCGCGGCCTGTGTGGCGCCGCCTTACGGATTTGATCCGACCGGCCCGGCGGCGGATGCGATGCTGGATCAGGTCGCGGCCTCGGGTGCGCGGATCTGCCTGTTGGCGCTTGGAGCACCGAAGCAGGAAGTCCTGGCCGCGCGGGGCTTTGCGCGTCATCCGCAGCTTGGGTTCCTGTCGATTGGCGCGGGCCTGGACTTCATTGCCGGGCACCAGACCCGGGCCCCGGTCTGGGTGCGAAAGATCGCGATGGAATGGCTGTGGCGGATGCTGAGCAACCCCAAGCGCCTTGCCCGGCGCTATCTGGACTGTGCGCTTGTGCTGCCGTCCCTGGCAGGTCAGGCGCTGAAGACTCGCAGCGGAGGACAGGGGAAATGACCATGGATCAGGTTTCGGGCCCCACCGTTCTGACGGTGCTGCTGAACTGGCGCACGGCTGACATGACCCTGCGGGCGGCGGAATCTGCCGAGATCGCAATGCAGGGCATCGCCGGCGGGATCGTCGTCGTCGACAACGATTCCGGCGACGGGTCGTTCGAGAAGATTAGCGCAGCCCTGCAGGACCGCCCCCGGATTCGCGTCGTGCAATCGGGCCGCAATGGCGGTTTCGGGGCGGGGAACAACGTCGGCATCCGGTTGGGGCTGCCGGGCGGTGTTCGGCCCGACTACGTCTATATCCTGAATTCCGACGCCTTTCCTGCCCCGGATGCGATCCGGCAGTTGCTGGACTATCTGGAAAGCCACCCGAAGGTCGGCTTTGCGGGAAGTTACATCTACGGGTCGGATGGCGAGCCGCATGTGACCTGTTTCCGCTTCCCCTCGGTCGCGTCCGAGTTCGAGGGCGCGGCGCGGACTGGTCCGATCTCGCGGCTTCTGCGGCACAAGGCGGTGGCGATCGGGGTGCCCGATGCGACCGGGCCGGTCGATTGGCTTGCGGGTGCCAGCATAATGATGCGGGAAGAGGTGGTCCGCACTGTCGGCATCTTCGACGAGACATTCTTTCTCTACTTCGAGGAGACCGATCTTTGCCGCAGGGCGGCCGAGGCGGGATGGCCTACGCATTTCGTCAAGGAAAGCCGAGTGGAGCACATCGGGTCGGTCTCGACAGGCATGAAGACCTGGAAACGGACGCCGGGCTACTGGTTCGACAGCCGCTGGCACTACTTCCGGAAATCGGGCGGCACCAAGCGCGCGGTGGCGGCGACGCTGGCGCATCTGGCGGGTGGGCTGATCCTGCGGGCGCGGCGGCTGGTGCAGCCGAAGATATCGAGCGGACCCCCGTATTTCTTGCGCGATCTGACTGGACATGCGCTGCTTAGTCTAGCTGGGAAACGGAGTGTTTCCCGCCGGTAAGTTGGTTATGTGCTAGGGTTGCTTACCTTTTCTCAAGCAATTTCTTTCCTTTGGCACAGGACGATTCGGCATGGACGTAGCTGCCACCGAGACTCGGTGTCCGCTTTGCGGGAAGCGGGCGGATGCTTTGGACCCTTGGCTGGAAATTCCGGTCGACGTGAAGACCGGGCGGAAGATCGACTCTGGCCGACTTGTCTGGTGCAGGGCCTGCGATGTCGGGCTGATGCGACGAACGATGACCCCAAAAGAAGTGGGCGAAGCCTATGATATGGCGGCCTACTACACCCACGGTCAGTCGCATTTCCCAGATGTCCCTGCAGGCCTGATCGACCGATTGCTGGTCAAGCTTGCCTATCTGACCGACCGGGGGCGGATGATGGATGCGGCCTGGCTGGCCGAGTTGCAGCCCAATGCCGCGCGGATCCTGGACATCGGCTGCGGTGGGGGGGATTTCGTCTCGACCCTGGCCGCGCCGGGACGGGCGCTGTTCGGGGTCGAGCCGGACCCGAAGGCCCGCGAGGTCGCAACCGCGCGCGGGGTGAAGGTCGAGGCGGGGACGGCCGAGGCGATACCGCCGGGGATCGCGGCGCAGAGCTTCGATGTCATCCTGATGACGCATGTGCTGGAGCATTGCGCCGACCCGGGCCGTGCCCTGCGCAATGTGCGATCTCTGCTTGCGCCGGGGGGCGGCTTCTACTGCGAGGTGCCGAACTGCGCGGCGCTGCATTTTCAGATCTACGGTGAGATTTCCGAAATGCTGGACGTGCCGCGTCATGTGCATTTCTTCACCGCCAGATCATTGCGTCGGCTGATGGAGCAGGCGGGGCTTGAGGTCGTGGCCGAGGTTCATCATGGGCACACGCGACACTTCTCCGCCGGGTGGCGCGCCTGGGAGAACCAGGTCCATCAGAGGCTCAGGGAAAACGGTGCGGCAAGACACACGCCGCGTCGTAGTGCCGGTCGTGACCTGGCACTGATCGCCCGGTCGGCCTTTGCCAGACCGGACCGGAAATACGACTGTATCGGGTTGTTTGCGCGCGCCAGACTATGAAACCGTCAGGGCCGGAGCTGGAAATCCCGGCTAAGCGACACAAAGAGGTTTGGCGATTCTGCGCGACCGCCTGCGTCCCGA
>WOUW01000015.1 GCA_009773055.1 Paracoccaceae bacterium | reverse complement strand
GACACTGCGACGTCGAAGATTTCGGCGCGGGGGGTTCAGGTTTACTACGGCCAGAACCATGCGCTGAAGGATGTCGATGTCGATATCCTTGACCGCGCGGTGACGGCTTTCATCGGGCCGTCGGGCTGCGGCAAGTCGACCTTCCTGCGCTGCCTGAACCGGATGAACGACACGGTGTCCTCGGCCCGGGTCGAGGGCAAGATCCTGCTGGAAGGCGAAGACATCTACGACGCCCGCGTCGATCCGGTGCAGCTGCGCGCCAAGGTCGGCATGGTGTTTCAAAAGCCGAACCCGTTCCCGAAGTCGATCTATGACAACGTGGCCTACGGGCCGAAGATCCACGGGCTGACGCGCAACAAGGCTGAACTGGACGTGATCGTCGAGGCGGCGCTTCGGAAGGCCGCGCTCTGGAACGAGGTCAAGGACCGGCTGGATGCCTCGGGCACCGGGCTGTCAGGCGGCCAGCAGCAGCGCCTGTGCATCGCGCGGGCCATCGCCACGGGGCCCGAGGTCCTGCTGATGGACGAGCCATGTTCCGCCCTTGATCCGATCGCGACCGCCCAGGTCGAGGAGCTGATCGACGAATTGCGCTCCAGCTTTTCGGTGGTGATCGTGACCCACTCGATGCAGCAGGCCGCCCGCGTGAGCCAGAAGACCGCGTTCTTCCACCTCGGCAACCTCGTGGAATACGGCGACACGCCAACAATCTTCACCAACCCGAAAGACCCCAGGACCGAAGCCTACATCACCGGGCGCATCGGGTAAGGAGCGACTGATGAACACCGCGCATATCGTCACTGCCTTCGACCGCGATCTTGAATCCGCGCAGGCCCTTGTCATGCGGATGGGAGGGCTGGTTGAAACCGCACTTCTCGATGCCGCCGAGGCCCTGGACACCCGCGACGAAGACCTTGCCAGCCGCGTGCGCACCGGGGATACGGCGATTGACGCGCTGGAAGACCAGATCAACACGCAATGCGCGCATCTTCTGGCGCTGCGGGGCCCTACGGCAAGCGACCTGCGCACGGTCTTGACGGTGATGAAGATCGCCGCCTCTCTGGAGCGCGCCGGGGACTACGCCAAGAACATGGCCAAGCGGACGGCTGTCCTGTCGCAGATGACGCTGGTTGCTGGTGGACCGGGTTCGATCCGGAGGCTGGCAAAGGCGGTGGTCCAGATGCTGACCGATGCGCTGGACGCCTATATCCGCCGCGACGTGAAACTGGCCGAGGATGTGCGGCACCGCGACCGCGACATCGACCAGATGTACAATTCGATCTTCCGCGAGCTCTTGACCCACATGATGGAGGACCCGCGCAACATCGGGCCCTGCATGCATCTGCATTTCATCGCGAAGAACATCGAGCGGGTTGGAGACCATGCGACGGCGGTGGCCGAGCAGGTGGTCTATCTCGTGACCGGCGCCTTGCCGGGGGATGAGCGGCCGAAGGTCGACAGCACGGGAACGGGGGCCTGAGATGGCACGGAATGGACAGCCAAGAGTGCTTCTGGTCGAGGACGAACCGGCGCAGCGGACGGTCCTGGCCTACAACCTGGAAGCCGAGGGCTTTGCTGTCACGCAGGCCGACAACGGCGAGGATGCGATGGTGCTGGTCGATGAAGAGGACCCGGACATCATCATCCTGGACTGGATGATGCCCAAGGTCAGCGGGATCGAGGTCTGCCGCCGGTTGAAGATGCGGCCCGAGACGCGGGGCATTCCGATCATCATGCTTTCGGCGCGGGCCGAGGAGGTGGACCGGATCCGTGGGCTGGAAACCGGGGCGGACGACTACGTGGTGAAGCCGTATTCGGTGCTGGAACTGATGGCGCGCGCGCGGGCTCAGCTGCGGCGGGTGCGGCCCTCGACTGCAGGGGTGGTCTTGGAGCACGAGGATATCCGGCTGGATCCGGAAAGCCACCGGGTCTACCGGGCCGAAAAGGTGCTGAAGCTGGGGCCGACCGAGTTCAAGCTTCTGGTCACGCTGATGGAGCGTCCCGGTCGGGTATTTTCCCGCGAGCAGCTTCTGGACCTCGTCTGGGGCCGCGACATCTATGTCGATACCCGGACGGTGGATGTGCATGTGGGGCGGCTTCGGAAGTCCCTGATGCAGCACGGCGGGGCCGATCCGGTGCGGACAGTGCGCGGGGCGGGCTACGCGCTGGGGTAGGTGTCCACGCTGGACAGGTTTCGAGGCCAAAGAAAATCAAGGGCTTGGCTGTGGGCGTTCAGAGTTTCTTAACCTGAAGGCCACTGCGCGGGTAAGGGCGGTTTTCGAATTGTGCGCTGACGCGCGAGACTTTTGTCTCGTCGTCGGGACTTCCCCTTCCTCCTCGGATGATGGGGGCGCTGCCGCCAAGCCCCCGGAGTATTTGCAAAAGGGCAAATCAGAGGGCTTTCAGGATCTTGTCGAGGGTCGTCAGGACCTGGTCGACATTTGCATGACTGAAGGGGAGCGGCGGGCGGATCTTGAGGCTGTCGCCCTTTGGGCCGGTGGAACTGATCAGGACATGGTTGTCGCGAAGTTGGTTGACAAGACGCGCGGTGCGGGCGGGGTCGGGCTGGCCATCGGTCAGGATGGTCTGGCCAATGAAGAGACCGGCGGCGCGGGTTTCTCCCAGAGAGTCATGGTGCTCTGCGAGGGACTTCAGGCCTTGCGTGAAGGCGGCGCCCACGCTGGCTGCGTTCTGTTGCAGGGCGTCGTCGCGGATCACGTCCAGGACGGCAAGGCCTACGGCGGCCGCCACCGCGTTCCCGCCGAACGTGTTGAAGTAGCGGGTTTTTGATCCGAACTCGGCGATGGTTTCCGGTTTCAGGACGAGGCCGGCCATCGGGTAGCCGTTGCCCATTGGTTTGCCCATGCTGACCATGTCCGGGATCAGGCCGTGGCGCTGGAAGCCCCAGAAGTGGGAGCCGGTGCGGCCGAAGCCGGGCTGGACTTCGTCGGCGAGAAAGAGGCCTCCCTTCGCGCGGATGGCGGCGGCGGCGGGGGCGAGGAAGCCTGTGGGGTCGGGGTAGACGCCGTCGGAGGAAAAGATGGTGTCGACGATCAGGAGGGCGGGTTTGATGCCTTGGGCCGCCATGCGGTCGCAGGCATCGGTGACGGCTGCGGCGAAGCCTGTCGCGATGCCATTCGGGTAGTTTTCGGCAGAGGGGGCGGGGATCGGGAAGACCGTGGGGCCGGGGGCGACGGCGGGGCCGATCGACATCGACATCTCGGCGGTGGCGAGCGTGACGCCGTGATAGGCGTTGTCGGTCACGATGACTCCGGTGCCGCCGGTCGCGGCGCGGGCGATGCGGAGGGCAAGATCGTTCGCCTCGGACCCCGTGCAGGTGAACATGACGTGGGAAAGGCCGGGCGGGAAGAGGGCCAGCAGGTGTTCGGCATAGGCGAGGATGCCGTCGTGCAGGTAACGGGTGTGGGTGGCAAGCGTGGAGGCTTGTCGGCTGAGGGCCTCCACAACGCGGGGGTGGCAGTGGCCGACGGAGGCGACGTTGTTGTAGCAGTCGAGGTATCGGGTGCCGTCTTGGGCATAGAGGTTGACGCCCTCACCCCGGATCAGGTGGACCGGGGTTTCGTAGAACAGGCGGTAGGCGGGGCCGAGGGCCGTGGCGCGGCGGCGGGCGAGGGCCTCGTCTTCGGGCGAGAGGTGCCCGGCACCGGGGGTGTAGGCATTCAGCATGGTGGTCTGGCGGGTCATTTCAGGGTTCCGCAAGCTGTGAGGAGGTGGGCGGCGAGGGTTGCCGGGTCGGTCAGTGCGTCGAGCCCCGCGCGGGAGGTGGGGACGTTGCGCAGGATGTAGGGGGCGTTACCTGGGTAGCGGGCGGCGCGCCAGGACGCGATGGTGAGGGTGGTCACGAGGCGGGCGATGATGAGGTCGGGGAGGAGGTGGATTTCCTGCGCGGTCAGGGGGTTGGCCCGGTGATATGCCGTGGTGAGGGGGATCAGGAGCGCGGTCGGATCGGCGGGGTCGATCAGGTAGGAGGCGGCAACGGCGAGGTCGCAGATGCGGTGGCTGAGGGTCATGTCGCCGAAGTCGAGGATGCCGGTGAGAGTGGTGGGATCGACAGGGTCGGCGAGGAGGTTGTGGGGGTTGAAGTCGCCGTGGATCAGCTGGCGCGGGCGTTGGGCCAGAGCGGGGGCGATCTGGGTGGCGAAGTGGTCGAGGAAGGCGGTGACGCGTGGTTTCAGGTCGCCCGGAAGGGTGGCGGTCAGGGGTGCGAGGTCCCGGGCGTTCTGAATGTCCCAGAGGAGGTGATGGTCGGCGGCCTTGTGCTGGAAGGACGCGAGCGTTGCGTCCAGTTGGCCGAGGGCGGTGCCGATGGCCTGGGCCAGCGCGGGGCTTCGGCGCAGGTGCGCGAGCGGAGTGCCGGGAAGCCAGGTAAGGAGACGGAGCGCTCCGTCCGGTGTGGACAGGATTGTGTGGCCGTCGCGGGTGGGGATGACCCGGGGTGTGGGAAGGTCAGGGGCGTTCAGGGCGACGTGGAGCAGAGCGTCGGTCTGGAACGCGGTCAGGGGCGCGGGTTCGGCTGGGTTGGCAAGTTTGAGGGTGAAACTGCCGTCAGAGGTATCGAGGCGGTGGTTCTGGTCACGTTCGGAGGTGAGAGGGTGAAGGCTGCCGGACAGGCCCCAGTGGGCCGCGGCAAGGGTGGCAAGGGCCGGGGCAGGCACTTGCGGCGGAGGAAGCGAGAGGAGGCTGCCGGCGGGGTCTTGGGTCATGATCAGGTCCGGCCCGAAGGATAGCGGCTGCCGCGCGGGGGGCCAGTGGAATATGCGTTGACATGGTTGAGTGTTTTAGTAAGGATATAGTGAGAAGCCTAGCCAGCCCAGATGGGTCCGCCCGGTGTGTCGATCATCTGGAGGTCATCATGCCCGAACGTCGCGCCCCGAGGGGCGATCTCATGGAAATTCTGATCGGTGCGGCGGGGATATTTCCCGGTGCCGTCCTTGAGGCGCTGATTGCGCGGCTGGAGGCTGGGCGATGAACATGTATGTCGAACCCTGGCTGACGACGGATGCGACGCCGGTGCACGA
This sequence comes from Paracoccaceae bacterium, assembly GCA_009773055.1. Classification (GTDB taxonomy): domain Bacteria; phylum Pseudomonadota; class Alphaproteobacteria; order Rhodobacterales; family Rhodobacteraceae; genus Tabrizicola. The sequence continues at coordinate 17,235 of WOUW01000015.1, read as the reverse complement.
CGCCCGCGTTCTGACCGAAGGCGGGTCGCTGGCGCGGATCGCGCTGGACGGGCAGGTCTACAGTCTGCGGATCACCCGGGCGGGCAAGCTGATCCTGACGAAATAGTCGTGGGACTTGGCGGAAGGTAGGGTGCCGGCGGGGGGTCCAGACGAGCCCGGCGATGCGAGTGCAAAGTCTGCATGCCGGTTGACCGATTCGATGCTAATCTGACCGGGCTTTCATCCGGGCCCGCAGCACGATGACCGCATCGGCTCCACGCGCCACGTCTCAACCCGTTGCCTCACCGCCGGGCACCCCCCGTGGCTCACCGCTCTTGGGCGTGGCTTGCGTGTTGGGTGGCGCGTTCGCCCTTTCTGTCAGCGACATGTCGGTGAAGTTCCTGTCCGGCGGATACCCGTTGCACGAGGTCATCCTGATCCGGTCGCTGATCGGCATCTGCTTTGTCGTCGGGGTGATCCTGTTCACCCGGACCGGATTGCGCCAGTTGCGGACAAGAAGACCAGTGGCACATCTGATCCGCGTCGGGTTCATCCTGATGTCGAACGTGACCTATTACCTTGGTCTGGCAGTCCTTCCGCTGGCGGACGGAGTCGCGATCGCGTTCATCGGTCCGCTTGCCGTGACGGCGCTATCAGCGGTTGTGCTGGGTGAACAGGTCGGGGCCCGGCGCTGGATCGCGGTGCTTGTCGGGCTGGTTGGCGTCATCGTCATGGTGCGCCCCGGATCGGGGCTAATCCAGACGGCTGCGCTGCTGGTGGCGTTCTCGGCAGTGTCCTATTCCTGTGCGCACATCATGACCCGCCGGATGAGGACGAGCGAGAGTGCCATAGCGCTTGGGTTCTATGGGCAGGCCGGGTTCATCGCGGCGTCGGCGCTGATGGGCCTGTCGGTCGGTGACGGACGGATGGCTTCGCCCGGCAATGCGACGCTGGACTACTTGTTCCGCGCCTGGGTCTGGCCGAGCAGCGCGGACTGGCCATACTTCGTGTGCACCGGGATTGCGGTGGCGACGGCAGGTATTTTGATCGCGCAGGCCTACAGGCTGAGCACTGTCGCGACGGTGGCGCCGTTCGAGTATGCCGCCATGCCACTGGCGATCCTTTGGGGCGTACTGATCTTCGGGCAGTGGCCGGACCCGACGGCGTGGATTGGGATCGAGCTGATCTGCGGTGCGGGGCTTTTCGCGTTGACCAGCCTCAGAGAGTGAGGGCAATGGGATGTGATGAATGACGATGCGCCGCCCGGTTGGCCGTGGGCCAGTGTGGAGCACTTGCGGCGCGCCACCCTGGCGCGCGTCTGAGTTTCTGGGTCAATCGGTCTTTCTTGCCGTTGGCTTCCGGGCCGCGGCTTCGGCAGCGGCGACATTGCGTTTGACGGCGACGAAGCTGTCGGGGGTGACAGAGATCGAGTCGATCCCGGCCTTGACCAGAAGTTTGGCAAAGCCCGGGTCGTTCGAGGGGGCCTGGCCGCACAGGCCGACCTTGGCCTGGGCCTTGTGGGCGCGGGCGATCAGGGACTCGATCATCCAGAGGACGGCGGGGTCGGATTCGTTAAAGAGGGCGGCCAGGTCCTCGGCATCGCGGTCGACGCCAAGGGTCAACTGCGTAAGGTCGTTCGACCCGATGGAGAAGCCGTCGAAGCGTTCGGCAAAGGCCTCGGCGAGGATCACGTTGGCGGGGATTTCGCCCATGACGTAGACTTGCAGGCCGTCCTTGCCGCGCTTCAGGCCGTGTCTGGCCATGGTGGCCAGGACGCGGTCGGCCTCGGCGGGGCTGCGGCAGAAGGGGATCATGACGACGACGTTGTCAAAGCCCATGTCGCGGCGAAGGCGCTGGATTGCGCGGCATTCCAGTGCGAAGCCGGCTTCGTAGCGCGGAGAGTAATAGCGCGAGGCGCCGCGGAAGCCGATCATCGGGTTTTCCTCGTGCGGTTCAAATTCGCGGCCGCCGAGAAGCTCGGCATATTCGTTGGTCTTGAAGTCGCTCATCCGGACGATGACAGGGCGCGGGTAGGCCACGGCGGCGATCTGGGACAGGCCGCGAGCGAGGCCGTCGACGAAGTATTCGGTCTTGTCGGGGAAAGCGCGGGTCAGTTCGGCGATCTTGGCCTTGGCGGTTTCGTCCTTCAACGTGTCGAAGTGGACCAGCGCCATTGGGTGAACCTTGAGGGCATTGTTCACCACGAACTCCATCCGGGCAAGGCCGACACCGTCGAACGGAAGGCGCCACCATCGGAAGGCGGCGGAGGGGTTGGCGAGGTTGAGCATCACCTTGGTCCGCGTTTCGGGCAGGTCGTCGAGGCGGAGCGTTTCGGTCGTGAACTCGGCGATGCCTTCATGGACCACACCCTCGTCGCCACCGGTGCAGGAGACCGTTACCTCTTGTTCGTCATGCAGGACATGGGTGGCGTTGCCGGTGCCGACGATGGCCGGGAGGCCAAGCTCGCGGCTGACGATTGCGGCGTGGCTGGTCCGTCCCCCGTGGTCGGTGACGATGGCCGAGGCGCGTTTCATGATCGGGACCCAGTCAGGGTCGGTGGTGGAGGTGACAAGGATCGAGCCGTCGACAAACTGGTCGATCTCATGCGCAGATTCGATGATGCTGACGCGGCCGGTGGCAACGGCAGAGCCGACGCTGAGACCCTTGACCAGGGCTTTGCCGGCCTTCTTCACGGTGTAGGACTTGATTGCCCCGGCATCGACGCGCGATTGCACGGTTTCGGGGCGGGCCTGGACGATGAACAATTCGCCGGTGTCGCCGTCGCGGGCCCATTCCATGTCCATGGGCCCGCCGTAATGGTCTTCGATGGTCACCGCCATCCGGGCGAGCGACAGGATCTCGGCGTCCGACAGCACGAAGGCCGCACGTTCGGACTTGGAAGTGGGGACGTTTCTGGTCGTGCCCCCTTCTGCGCCCGCATAGATCATCTTGATCTCTTTCGCGCCAAGCGACTTCTTGACGATGGGGGTCAGGGACTTCTTGCCGAGGAAAGGCTTGAACACCTCGTATTCGTCGGGGTTCACGGCACCTTGCACGACGTTTTCGCCAAGGCCCCAGGCGGCAGTGATCAGGGCGACCTTGTCAAAGCCGCTTTCGGTGTCGATCGAGAACATCACCCCCGATCCGCCGGTATCGGACCGCACCATGCGCTGCACGCCGATGGAAAGGGCGACCTTGGCGTGGTCGAAGCCTTTCAGGGTGCGGTAGGTGATCGCCCGGTCGGTGAAGAGCGAGGCATAGCAGCGGCGGCAGGCGGCAAGGAGGGCGGCCTCGCCCCGAACGTTCAGGTAGGTTTCCTGCTGGCCCGCGAAACTGGCGTCTGGCAGATCCTCGGCAGTAGCAGAGGAACGGACCGCGACGGAAAGGTCGGTAGACTTGGCGCGCCGGGACAACTCGCGGTAGGCCTTGCGAATGTCAGCCTCGATGTCCTTCGGCCAGTCCCCCGCAAGGATCATCGTGCGAACCTCGGTTCCGGCCTCGTGCAGGGTAAGCTTGTGGTCCTGCCAGCGTTGCAGCACCCCGGCGATGCGGTCGGGCAGGGCATTCGCCGCAAGGAAGGCGCGGTAGGCGTCAGCGGTGGTGGCAAAGCCGCCCGGGACTGAAATCCCCTTCTTGCCCAGCTTCTGCACCATCTCGCCGAGCGAGCTGTTCTTGCCGCCGACCAGCGCCACGTCGCCGCGCGACAGGTCTTCGAACCACAGGACATTGACGGATTTCTTCGGCATCGCGGGCTCCCCTCGGGTGACTTCGAACTGGCTCAAGCATGCGCCTTCTTTTCGGTCGGGGTCTTGACGCGGATCAAGGCGCGTCGCGGCGGGGCAGGTATATCTGGACCGATCCGAACCAAGGGAGACGCAAGATGAGCAAGAGCGAGATCCGAAGCCTCAAGGACAAGGTTCAGGGCACGGCCGAGCTGGCGGTCGATCAGTTTGATCTGGCCGCCGTGCTGGTGCGGCGCGTGTTTGCGACGATGCCGGAGCCCACGGGAGAAAGCGATCTGGTGGGCCAGCTTCTGCACGCGATTGACCTGTGCCTGCCGGGCTGGACGATCCAGTTGACGGGCAAGGCAAGCGAGCCTGACGGGCACTGGCGGTGCAGCCTGCGGGAAACGCGGGGCAGCGACGAGATCGAGGTGATCGGGATCGGGACCGGGCGCGTGGTCGAGGTGGCACTGCTGGAAGCGCTGCTGCATGTGGCAGAGCAGAAGGCGACAGTCTGACGGTCTGGTGGCTTGCGTCTGCTTCCGGCGCTGGACAAGGTCCATTGAAGGATCTTGCAAATCTTGCCGAAAAGATCTGCGCCCTTAACCGCCAGTGTGGCTCATGTGGCGGGTGATCTGGCCTGCGACCTTCTGGCGGGAGTAGTCGAAGGCGTGGCCCTTGGGCTTGCGGGCGATGGCGGCACGGATCGCCGTTTCGACGACCGCGTCGTCGGGGCTGGCGCGCAGCGGCGCACGCAGGTCGGCCATGTCTTCCTGCCCCAGACACATGTAAAGTTCGCCCGTGCAGGTCAGCCGCACGCGATTGCAGCTTTCGCAGAAATTGTGGGTCAAGGGCGTGATGAAGCCGACCTTCTGGCCGGTCTCCTCCACCCGGACATATCGCGCCGGGCCGCCGGTGCGTTCAGCGAGGTCGGTCAGGGTAAAGCGTTCGGCAAGGCGGGCGCGGAGGTCCTTCAAGGGCCAGTACTGGTCGAGGCGCAGGGGCGACATGTCTTCGCCCATCGGCATGACCTCGATGAAGGTGAGGTCGTGGTCCTCAGTGGCGCACCAGTCGAGGAGCGGGAAAAGCTCGTTCTCGTTGAAGCCCTTCAGAGCAACGGCGTTGATCTTGACCTTGAGGCCTGCGGCCTTCGCGGCCTCGATGCCGTCGAGAACTTGCGGCAGGCGGCCCCAGCGGGTGATTTCTGCGAATTTCGTGGGGTCGAGCGTGTCGAGCGAGACGTTGACGCGGCGGATGCCGAGATCGGCGAGGGGCTGGGCAAACTTCGCCAGCTGGCTGCCGTTGGTGGTCAGCGTCAGTTCCTTCAGCGCGCCGCTGGCAAGGTGACGGGACATCGCCTCGAAGTAGGTCAGGATGCCCTTGCGGACGAGGGGTTCGCCGCCGGTGATCCGAAGCTTTTGCACGCCCATCCGGACGAAGGCTGACGAGAGGCGGTCAAGTTCCTCCAAAGACAGAAGGTCGGCCTTGGGCAGGAAGGTCATGTGTTCCGACATGCAGTAGGTGCAGCGGAAATCGCAGCGGTCGGTGACCGAGACGCGCAGGTAGCTGATGGCGCGGGCGAAGGGATCGACAAGCGGCTGCATCGGGCAAAGGTAGGCCTTGGCGGGGGGGCGCACAAGGCTGGATGCGACGATTGCGGGGCGCTTGGCGGCAGGATAGGGTCGGCTTATGCGCCAGTTTGCACTTCTCATCGTTTTCGCCGTGACCCTGTCGGGCTGTGCCCTGTTCCAGAAAAGGGCCGCAGGTCCGGGGTCGATCACTGGACCGGCCGAGCCGTCGCCTGCGACCGAGTTCGCCCCGGCGGTATCGACCGGTGTCCTTGGCACGACGCAGGCGGTCAGCGCCGAGGCTTTGGACACGACCACCGCGCAGGAGAAGGCGGCGGCGCTGGCTGCCCCGGCCAAGGGGGGCGAGCGGGAGCTTGGGAAAGTGGTCGTGGCGCTGGGGCCACCGGCAGAGCAGGGGATCTGGCTGTCCTCGGCTTTGGTCAGGGAGAAGGCGCAGGGCCGGATCATGACCGCGTCGGGCAAGAGCCTGGCGCTTGAGCTGCGCCCGGGAACAGGTGGGGCGCTGCTGTCGCTGGCGGCGTTCCAGGCGCTCGGCCTGAGCCTGACGGAGTTGCCGGAAGTGACGGTCTACGGACCGTGAGGGTCGGTCGTTGAAGTGAGCGCTGTCGCGCGCGACTTTTGTCTCGTCGTCGGGCTTCGCCTCCTCCTCGGCTGATGGGGGTTTCACCCCCAAACCCCGAGAGTATTTGGGAAATGCGCAAATAGTCGTCGCGGTCAGGTGGATTGGTTTGTTAGAACCTCGGTCAGCGTGCCCGTGACGCGCCCGTCGGATCCCAGAAGCAGAATGTCGGCGAGGTCGCGCTGTTCGGGGCTGGCGAGATCAGGACGTTGCAGGAGGCGGGCAGGAGCGGCGCTTGCCATGTCGAGCGCGGTTTCCGGGTGGATGCCGACGACAGTGATCAGGCGGTGGAAGCTCTCGGCCATCGTCACATGCGCCCCGGCGAGCGCGCCTTCGGCGTTCACGAGGCGGCCTTCGCTGAGCCGGACGTCCTGGCCGTACAGGCGGAAGTGGTCGGAGCCGCCGACGGTGCTCATCGCGTCGGAGACAAGGAACATCCGGCCGGGGAGCGGACGCGCGCGCATCGCGAGGCCGACCATCTCGTCGGCGACGTGGATGCCGTCGCAGATGATCCCCGCATAGGCGGTGGAGTTGATGCAGGCGCCGGTCACGCCGGGCGCGCGGTTCAGCATCTGCGACATGGCGTTGAACAGATGGGTGAAGCAGGTTGCGCCAGCGTCGAGCAGAGCGCGTGCAGCTTCGGCGGTGGCATCGGAATGGCCGATGGAGACGATGGCTCCGGCGGCGACGAGGCGGGCTACGTCCTGCGGGGTAGCGTTCTCGGGGGCGACGGTTATCTTGACGAAGATCCCTTCGCTGCGGAGGCGCTGGACGTGGGTGAGGGTGGAAGCGTCGAAAGGACGCACATATGCGGCGGCATGCGTGCCTCGACGGGCGATGGAAAGATGCGGGCCTTCGATGTGGAGACCGAGGAGGCCCGGTTCGCCATTTGCGGCAATCACGGCGTCGACGGCGCGGGACAGGACCTCGGGCGCGTCGGTGATCACGGTGGGCAGGATGCCGACGGTGCCGAAGCGGCGGTGGGCAGCAGCCATCTTGCGCAGCGCCGCGGGGGTCTGGTCGTTGTTCAGGAGCGCGTCGCCGCCGCCATTGACCTGAAGGTCGAGAAAGCCGGGGGCAAGGGTGCCGGGGATGCGGCGTGTGGGGGCGGTGGCCGGAAGGCTGGCGGCGTCGGTCACCGTCACGCTACGGTTTCCGGTCACACCCAAGGCCGCGCCTGACCTGAGCCGCGTGCCGTCGAAGAGGGCGTCGGGGAGGAGCCAGAGGTCGGGTGTTTCGGTCATGACCGGGGTCCCGTGAAGAGATAGGGGCGAGGCTGAATTTGCACGCGGTTGAGGGCTGGAGCGCAAGGCAGGCTATGGCGGCCTTCCCGGGCAGGGGCAATGTCGAACGTTGCGAAATGCGTGGCGCTGATTTGGTCGGAGTGGCCTTTGTCGGAGAGGTCGGGCAGCGGGCGCTGCACGGTCGCCTGCGCCCGGGCATCGCGCCGGAAATCGCGGATGCGGTCAGTAGGGCCGAAGTGGCGCTCTGCAAGGAGGTCGGTGGTGACGGTGTGGATGGGGCGCTGCGAGCAAGTTGGGTTTGTCAGCATCGGTTCCTGCATCCTGTTGGCAAGCGAGCAGCCTGCGGCCAATCGGTCTGGGCGCGAAGCCCGTCGAGGGCGCAGAGAGCCTCGCGCCAGGCGACGGTAAAGGGCGGGGCCAACCTTTTCGAGGACGAAGCCCAGTTTGGCGAGGCGGGGTCGGCCTGCGGGTGCTGACAATCGCTCGAATGGGATTCCAGGCAGACACCGGGGCAGCCGGTGAGGGCGCGAAGCAGATGGGGGTCGCGGGCGAGCGGAAGGTGGGGGACGTTCATCGCCTAGAACTCCACCCCGGCTGGACGACGAGGCCGCAAGTCCGGTCGATCCGGGGGCCAAGGGCCGCGCGATTTCGGCGGGGAACGGTTTGCCGGTCATGGGGAGGTTCGAAGTCATTGCAAAACGAGACTTCGGGTTGAAGTGACCGGCGGCCGAAATGCCGCGGTGTTTGTGGCAGCGATCCACCGGCGGTGGTCGGCTGAGGGAAACGTCGCGCCGCAACTGCGCCAGACCCGGGATTCGGACAGGATGTCGCCTCCGGTGGTGTGCCGGGTAAAGTCTGGCATCGGCAAGTTGCTTTGGTTGACGGAATTTGCGGCACCCCGGACAGGTGACCAAGACGGGCGGTGCAGGCGTTCGGATCTGCACGCAACCGGCCTGGGCGACGGGCACCTTGCGTCGTGAGTTTTTGGGGACAGGAGCAATGGGTGTCGCGGTCGGTCATCTTGTCTGCGTCACCTTGGACAGCGTTGCCGGGCGGTCGGGGTCGTGACCGAGGGCGAGGGCGGTTTGCAGGACCAGGGGGTAGGTGAGAATGAGAAGGGCCGCAGCAGCTGCGGCGGGAGTAAGGGCCGTGGCATCGACGTCGGACGGGCGAAGGCGGAAGACGGTGCCACCTGCGGCGCGGAAGCGGGCCTCGGCGGTGTCAAGGCTGGGCTGGACGTCGGGTTGATCGGTGTCGAGGATCAGGATCAAGAGCGGGTTCGTCACAAGCTGCAGCGGGCCGTGAAGGACTTCAGAGGATGAGTAGGCCTCGGCGTGGAGCGCGCAGCACTCCTTGAGTTTCAGCGCCAGTTCCTGCGCCGCGCCAAAGCCGGTGTCGCGGCCGATGACATAGACATGGGAAGCGCGGAGAAAGGCGGCGAGGATGGCGCGGGTCTGGGGAAACTCTTTGAGCGGCAGAGCGGCGATTTCCGTGGCCGAGGCAGCGGCGCGGGAGGCGTAAGCGGGGACAAGGGCAGAGAGCAGGGCCATGCCGCCCGCAATGGCGCCGACGACGGATTTGGTCGCGGGGACGGCAAGCTCGGGGCCAGCGCCGATGCGCAGGGTAACGTCGGCTGCGACCTCGACGGGGCTGGCGGGAGTATTGGTGAGGGCAAGCACGGTCGCACCCGCAGCTCTCGCGCCTTTGGCGGAGCGGATGAGGTCGTCAGAGGCACCGGACTGCGAGATGACAAGGACGGCGGTTTTGGTCAGGCGCACGCCGTTTCCGAGGGAGAAGATGGAGGGAGGCAGCGAGGTCGCGGGAAGGCCGGTCTCACGCATGAGCTCGTAGGAGAGGATGTTCGCGGCAGCGTCGGACGAGCCGCGCGCGACGGTGTAGAACGCGCGAAGATGGGTCAGGTCGGGCAGCGTGACAGGTTGTGCGACTGCCGCAGCGAAAACGCCGGGGGCTTCGGCGATCTCGCGCGACATGTGCTGGCCGGCGTCGGGGGGAAGGTCAGTCATGGTCGCCACCGGGGTCAGTCAAATTGAGCGCGTTCCGCGCATGCCCCTTATCTCGCCTCTTGCGCGTGAAGGACGCGCAAGAGGCTCGGGATCTGCTCCGCAGGGGATATTTGGCAACAGGTGAAAGGGCGAAAGAGGTCATTTGCGCAGTCCGCGGGCATCGAGTTTGGCGCAGGTGTCGGTGAGGTCGACGATTTGGCCGGAGGTGCGGACCTGATCGAGCACGATGGCGGCAATGCCTGATTTCATACCGTCGAGGATCGAGACTTGGAGCCTTTCGGCCCGGTCGTGCAGGTAGGCGGTGACGGAGCAGCGGATGAGATGGTCGGCCCCGTATCGCGCACCCTTCATCACGGTGCCTTGAGGTTTGGTCGTGGCGCGCGAGGTGGCCGCCGTCGCGCGTGGTGCTGTCAGGAAGCCGTGGACGAAAACGCCCTTTGCCATGCCATGCGTTCCCATCACCCAGAACCGACGGGTCCCGGCGAGACCAACACTGCGCTGCGGCGCAAACCATTGTGTCGTGGCGGTGCCTTCAGCGACCAGTGCCAAGCGCAATCCCCTTCTGCGAACCGGACGTAGCGATCCAAGAATCCTCTGATTGGCCTGATGATACCAAAGAATCGCGGAAACATTACCAAAATAATACCATTACTGCGAGAAAGCAGGGTCAACGGGAATTTCCAGCTTGTTTTTCGCGGGAATCTCGGCTCAAGCTGCAAGTGTGGGGTAGATTGGTCCTATTTATATAATACCAATGCGGGGTGGCGGTGGACAACAACCTTGCGCTGTTTCGTCAAGGCGCCTGGTTCCGCCCAGGTCGCGGGCCGCGCTATGAACAGCTGTATCGCCACCTTTCCGCGATCGTCGGTGCGGGCGAACTTGCGCCGGAATCCCAGCTGCCGCCCGAACGCGAACTGGCGGTGATCGCCGATGTCAGCAGGGTTACCGTGCGAAAGGCTGTAAGCCAACTGGTCGCGGATGGGGTGCTGGAACAACGGCGGGGGGCCGGGACCTTTGTCCGGCTTGTGCGCCCGAAGCTGGAACATTCGCTGTCGGCGCTGGTGTCCTTCACCGAGTACTTGCGCCAGCGCGGCAAGACCTCGTCCAGCCGGATCTTGCGGCGCGGGCTCTTCCTGCCGACGCCGGACGAGATGATGGCGCTGGGCCTGTCCGCCACCGACCGGGTGGCGCGGGTCGACCGGCTGCGCTTTGCCGATGACACGCCACTGGCGCTGGAGTGGTCTTCGTTGCCGCCGGACGTTCTGCCCGACCCCGAGGTGGTGGAGACCTCGCTTTACGATGTGCTGCGCGCGGCCGGGAAAGCGCCGGCGCGGGCGGTGCAACGGATCACGGCGGTGAACCTGACCGCTGTCGATGCGAAGCTTCTGCTGCTACCGGAAGGCGCGGCGGTGTTGCGGATCGACCGGACGGCCTACCTGCCCTCGGGGCGTCCGATCGAGTTCACCCGCGGGCTCTACCGCAGTGACATCTATGATTTCATTGCTGAACTCAGGCAAGATGCTGAAAGATCCTGACGTTTCACACCCGCATCGACGGCCCGCATCCGCTGCAGGATCGGCCGTGAACTTGCCTTTGCCGCCTCTGCCTTATGTTGCTGGACGCGCCGCCGCTGGCCTCCGACCGGCGGCACGCTTGAGTTTGCCGCGCTGTCCCCGCTTTCTGGGGTGGAAGTCGTGGCCGATCCTAAGGGTCGCCTGCGCCCTTCGCGAAGCGGGGAAGCGTGAGCGGCCTGACCTGCGGCACGACGCAATCAATGCTGTGGCAGGGCACCGAGCAGAAGGGGCGTGCTGGCTTGCGACAGCGGCTGATGTGAAGGACTGGATGCAGGTGAAACCGGCGGCAGCGTTGGGCAAGGACTGTGCGCGGGGCGTGAGTTGGCACGGGGCGAAGGCGCCCGGGACCGACGCTGCCCGGCGCGGATGACTGGGGTGCGGTCTGGTCGAAGGTCTTGTCCTTGGAAAAGACTGTGGCGTGGGACACGGCGCCTAAAGGGGCCGAAGCTATTGCCCTCCGCATCCTTGTGATTGCGACGAGGGGTGGGAGCCTTCGGGGCGGACGAACCGAACTGCGATCCAGGCGCCGGCGGGTTTTTTGGCCCGCTCTTCTACCGAATCGGCGGGAAACGGCACCACCGCGCTTGCGGAAGAGCAAACCAGATCCGGGGCCGAAGTGGGCGCGTTCAAGGCAACAATGTGGCAGTTGAACGAACCGCTGTTTCGCCATGTGCGATAGTCGTCTGTTGTTTGCCAGATCAGGGTTAATTCTGGGTTAATCGGCGATGTGTAGTGTTTTCTGACCCATCAATTAGGGAGGGAAAAGTGACACCGAAGAAATTGACTGCTGTGTGCTTGCTGATTGCTATGGCGACCGGCTTTGGTTCGGTCAGCTTCGCTGAAACCGGCGGCGAAGAAGAGTGCCTCAACGACTGTGGCCCGGAGTCCAAGGGCAACAACGGCTGGGGCAACGGCATCGACGGTGACAATCCGGGAACGTCGAAAGGCGGGACCGCGGACACCAAAGAGAACGTGCCCGGCGTCGACCCTGAGAAAGAAGCGAGATTCTTGGGTCGATAAGTTCGCTAGCCGCAAGGATGAGAATGGCGGTCGCCTTCGGTCGCCATTTTCTACTGGACGTCAGTTAGATGCCGTGCGGCCTCTTTCCGGGCGAAGGGCTTCAGCGTCGCGCCGTGTACGGCCAGGAAGTCTCGCGCGGCCTTGGCATCGTGCTTCGACAGGTCGCGCACCCACCAGGCCACCGCTTTCTGGATGAACCAGTCGCGGTCGGGGGCCAGCGTCGCACACCAGCCCAGAACCCGCGCGCGGATCGCAAGATCTTGTTCCTTCGGGAAATTCTGCTTGGTCCAGGGCAGCGTCATCACCAGCGCGGCACGGCAGGTCCACATATGCGGGCTGGTCACCCAGGTTTCGACCGTATCCAGCCGCGAGGGGTCCGCAACCAGCCGCTTCTGCCCCGCGATCGAGGCGTGATCCGCGATGGCCCAGGCGTCGAAGTCGGGCACCCAGGAGACGATCAACTCCCAGGCGGCCTGATCGGGACGGATCCGGGCCTGGGTTAGAAGTTTCGCAGCGGCGATCCGGGCTTCGTGGATGTTGGTGCGCCAGAGGTCCGCCGCCAGTGCAATCCGGTCGTCAAGCGACATCTCGCCGCGCCAGCGGTCGGTCAGCTCTTCGATCTGCGGGACGGGCACGCCAAGGTAGGGGCGCGGGGCTTTGTGATAGGACTGCATCTCTGCGGCCTTTGCGGGGTCGGCAAGCGCCTGCAGTTCCTCAAGCGGGGTCATCGGAGTCTCCTCATCACCCGCCCTACCTGCCAGCCTCCTCGCCCAAGGGCAAGTCAGCGGCGGATCACGAAGCGGACCGAGGCGACAGGGATCCCGGCCCGGCTGACAACGGCGTCGTTGATCACCGTGCCGTCGGCCTCTGCGTAAAGAATGTCTTCGAATCCCAGGCGGTTGACGCCGGAAGGTGATTTGAAGTCTGCAGTGTAGGACAGACGGATCCGGCCATCCTCTTCGATCACCACGGCTTGCCCGACCGTATCCTCGCGTTTGCCGGTCCAGCGGCCGGGGCTGATCTCATTGAAAACCCAGGTCAGGCGGTCCTTTTGCCCATCGTCATACAGGAAGTCCTCGACCACCGTCAGTTTTCGCGCGCCGTCATGGCCCGTGACAGTGCCGTTGAGCCGGGCAGTAAACCTGCGTTCGCTGCCGGTAAGCCAGATCCGGAAAAGCCCCCGGCCCGTCGTCCGGCCGCGGAACGCCGAAACGAGCGTGATCGGCGGGCCAGAAGTTGTCGGCGGGGCCGGTGTTCCGGCGCAGGCGCCGAGAGGCAGGGTGGCGAGGCCAAGAAGAAGAGTTCTGCGCTGCATGATTTGCTCCATTTCATTAGATACGGGCCGGGCAGACCCGTGGATCATTGAAGCGGGCTTCAAGGAGCATACGGGGCCAGATCCTGTAACAGCTCCAGCCGATTTTCTGCAGCGAATGCGGGGCTTTACTCGACCGTGACCGATTTTGCCAGGTTGCGCGGCTGGTCGACATCGGTGCCCTTTGCAATGGCCGTGTGGTAAGCCAGAAGCTGTGCGGGAACGGCATAAAGGATCGGTGCCCAATGCGGGTCAACCGTCGGCAGGGTCAGGGTCTTCCAGGTGCCATTGCCCGCAGTCTCGACCCCGTCTGCATCGGACAACAACAGGACCTTGCCGTTCCGCGCCATCACCTCTTGCATGTTCGACACGGTCTTGTCGAAAAGCGCATCCTTGGGTGCCAGCACGATCACTGGCACAGCGTCGTCGATCAAAGCGATGGGGCCATGCTTAAGCTCACCCGATGCGTAACCTTCGGCGTGGATGTAGCTGATTTCCTTCAGTTTCAGCGCACCCTCCAGCGCCAGGGGGAACATCGGTCCGCGCCCCAGGAACAGCACGTCCTGCGCCTTGGCCAGATCCTCGGCCACCTTTGCAATCGGATCGGACAGCGCCAGCGCGGCATTCATCAGTCCCGGCACTGCGCGCAAAGTCTCCAGCCGGTCCTGCATCCGGGCCGCGTCGATCCGGCCCTTGTCCTGCGCGGCCTTCAGCGCCATCAGGGCCAGCACGGTCAGCTGGCAGGTGAAGGCCTTGGTCGACGCGACGCCGACCTCGACCCCAGCGAGGATCGGCAGCGCAAGGTCGCTTTCCCGCGCGATGGACGAGGTTGGAACGTTGATCACGGATACGACCTTGGCCACCTTGTCGCGGACATGGCGAAGCGCGGCCAGCGTGTCGGCGGTTTCGCCCGATTGGCTGACGAAGATCGCCATCGAGGACGGCGACAGGACCGGGTCGCGGTAGCGGAACTCGGACGCGATGTCGATGTCGGCGGGCAGACCGGCGATCTGCTCGAACCAGTATTTCGCGACGTGGCAGGCATAGGACGCCGTTCCGCAGGCAACGAGGGTCACCCGGTCGATATGTGTGAAATCAAGCTCTTGCGGCAGTTTCAGCGTGCCGTCGGCCGTGGTGTAGCGCTTCAGTGCGTCCGCGATGACCACCGGCTGTTCGGCGATTTCCTTGGCCATGAAGTGCTTGTAGCCGGCCTTTTCGATCCGGGTCGCATCCAGCTGAATGCGGGTTTCGGCCCGGTTGGCACGGGCGTTGCGGGCATCGTAGATCTCGGCGCCCTGACGGGTGACTATGGCCCAGTCGCCTTCCTCCAGATAGGTGACCCGGTCGGTCATCGGCGCAAGCGCGATGGCGTCCGAGCCCACGAACATCTCGCCGTCGCCCCAGCCGATGGCGAGGGGCGAGCCTTTGCGCGCGGCGATCATCAGGTCGTCGTGACCGTCGAAGAGAAAGCAGAGCGCGAAGGCTCCGTGAAGGCGCGACAGGGTCTCTTTCGCGGCCTCGACCGGGGTCGCGCCACGGTCCATCGCGCGGCGGGTCAGAAGGACCACCGTTTCGGTGTCGGTCTCGGATTCCTGGGTGTAGCCATCGGCGGCCAGTTCGGCACGAAGGTCGCGGAAGTTTTCGATGATGCCATTGTGGACGACCGCCACACCGCCCGCACGGTGCGGGTGGGCGTTGGTCACCGTCGCTGCGCCATGGGTCGCCCAACGGGTGTGCCCGATCCCGGCCTTCCCGGCGAGTGGTTCGTGGACCAGTAGGTCCGACAGGTTCACCAGCTTGCCCACAGCGCGGCGGCGATCGAGCTGACCACCGTTGACCGTTGCGATCCCGGCAGAATCGTAACCGCGATACTCCAGCCGCTTCAGCGCCTCGACCAAAAGCGGTGCAGCTTCATGATTGCCCAAGACCCCAACAATACCGCACATTTTTAATGCCCCTTTGCCTTGGCAGCTTTAATGGATTTCAACTTATCGAACATTCTGGTTGCAAGACCATCCTTGGTGACCTGCCGCGCCCGACCGATGGCCAAGGCCTCCGCAGGCACGTCTTCGGTGATGACGGACCCGGACGCGGTCAGCGCACCGTCGCCCACAGTGACCGGGGCCACCAGCATGGTGTCTGACCCGATGAACGCGCGTCTGCCGATCACGGTGCGATGTTTCATCACGCCGTCGTAGTTGCAGGTGATGGTGCCCGCGCCGATGTTGGTATGCTCACCGATGGTTGCGTCGCCGATGTAGGTCAGGTGGCCGACCTTCACGCCCTCGTCAAGGATGGCGTTCTTGATCTCGACAAAGTTGCCGACGTGCACGTCCTCGGCCAATTCTGCGCCGGGACGAAGCCTTGCGAAGGGGCCGACGGTCGCACCGCGGCTGATGTGGCAGCCTTCCAGATGGCAGAAGCCCTTGATTTCGGCGCCGGATTCCACGGTGACGCCGGGGCCGAAGAGGACGTTTGGCCCGATGATCGCGTCGCGGCCGATGTGGGTGTCGAGACCGAAGAAGACGGTTTCGGGGGCGGTGAGGGTGACGCCGTTCTCCAACGCCTCGGCACGCGCGCGCGCCTGGAAGGCGGCTTCGGCCTCGGCCAGCTGCGCGCGGGTGTTGACGCCCAGCGTCTCGGCCTCGGGGCAAAGGACGACGCCTGCCGAAAGACCACGCTTGCGGGCCAGCTCGACGATATCGGTCAGGTAGTATTCGCCTGCGGAGTTGTCGTTCCTCACCTCGGCGATGAGGGAGAAAAGGGTGCGGGCCTCGGCGCAGACGACGCCGGAGTTGCAGAGGGTGATGGCGTGTTCTTCGGGAGTGGCATCCTTGAACTCGCGGATTGCCAGGAGGTCATCGCCCTGGGTCAGAAGGCGGCCATAGCGGCCGGGATCCCTGGCGTGGAAGCCGAGGATGATGACTGCATGTTTGGCCCGGGCCTCCAGCATGGAGCGCAGGGTTTCCTCGCGGATCAGGGGGGTGTCGGCGTAGAGAACGATCACTTCGCCGGGGGCATCAGCGAGGAGGGGGGCCGCCTGCGCGACGGCGTGGGCGGTGCCAAGTTGGGGGTCCTGGACGACGATCTCGACGGCCTCGGAATAGGCGGCGGCGGAAGCAGCCACAGCCTCACCGCCTTGGCCGGTCACGGTGACGATCCGCGCAGGTTCAAGGGCGTGGGCGGTGGCAAGCGCGTGGTGGAGAAGGGGGGCGGAGGCGACGTGGTGCAGGACCTTGGGCAGGTCGGAATTCATCCGGGTGCCTTGCCCTGCGGCCAAAACGATGACTGAAACCTGCATTCTTGCCCTTCCAAACTGTCGGCGCCCGTTTTACCCCCGTGGCGACAGACAGCAAGGGGCCGCGCTTCACATGAGGTTACAGGCCCGTCATGAGGGACCCGCAATGCGCTGTGTAGTGTTCGATCTGGACGGAACTTTGGCAGACACCTCTGCGGACCTTCTGGCGGCGGCGAATGCGTCGCTGCCCCGGGCGGTGCTGGGGCCCGACGACGCGTTGACGGCGTTCCATGGCGGGCGGGCGATGCTGCGGCTGGGGTTTACCCGGCTGGGGATGGAGTGGTCGGAGGGCGACGTCGACGCGGCCTATCCCGTGCTTCTGGAGGCTTACCGGGGCGGGATCGCGACCCACACGCGGCTGTATCCCGGCGCGATGGCGGCGGTGGAGGCTTTGCGGGTCGAGGGGTTCGCAGTGTCGGTCTGCACCAACAAGCCGGAGGGGCTGGCGGAGCTGCTGTTGCAGGCGCTGGGGGTTCGGGACGCATTCGGGGCGCTGGTCGGCGCGGACACGTTTCCGGTGAGAAAGCCCGATCCGACCCCCTACCGGGCGGCAGTCGAGCGGGCTGGGGGACTGGTCGGGCGGTCGATGCTGGTGGGGGACACCGAGACCGACGCAAAGACCGGGGTGGCGGCGGGGGTGCCGGTTGCGCTGGTCACTTTCGGGCCGGAGGGGCGAGGGGTGGAGCGGTTCAGGCCTGCGGCCCTTCTGGACCGCTTCGAGGATCTGCCGGGGCTGGCGGGGCGGTTGCTAGGGTAGATGGAATGGTTGCCGCCCTCCCCAAACGGCATCGCGATGTGCCAAGATTGTGGTGTTCAGAGCCACAAAACGGAGAGGACGGCATATAATGGATACT
>WOUW01000078.1 GCA_009773055.1 Paracoccaceae bacterium | reverse complement strand
AAACATGTCGCGGGCCTTGGGATCGTCCCGCGCGGCGTGTTTCAGCGTCTCGATGAACCCCATCAGCGCGGTCAAGGGTGTGCGCAGCTCGTGGGAGACGTTCGCCACGAAGTCCCGTCGCATCTCACCAGCCTTCTCCTCGGCGCTGATGTCCCGAAAGACGCAGAGGACCAGCCCCGTCCCCTGGGCCGAGACCGTGACCTGGAAGACCTGCTCGTGCCCGTCGCGACGCAGCGACATCCGGGCTTCCTGCGGCGGGCCGTCCGGCTTTGCCGAAGAGATCGCCTCCAACACCCCCGGCGCGCGCACCGCGATGGCAGGATGCCGCCCGACGATTCCCTCACCCAGAAGGCCCGTGCAAAGGCTGTTGCAGTCCACGATCCGCTCGTCGTTCCGCACCAGCATCGCGGGCAACGGCAGGCCGGTCAGAACGCGGGAAAGCTCGGAGTCTGTCATTCTCGCATCACTCCACCCTTGGGTGTATTGCTTGTCTTGTCTTGCGCTGGAATAGCAGTAAATTCCGGGCTGTAAACGTAACTCGGTGCGGAACCGGCCCTTGCCCGGAACAAAGGTCGGCCCCAGCGAGCGTCCTCGTGACACATGCTTGGCGGCGCCTCCCTAGGAGCGTGGTGAAGACATGTCGCAAAAGCTAAGGTGCCTGGTGATCGGGATTCCGGAAGCAAAAGCGGCCGAAGGCAGCCTGCGCCCCGAAGAATTCGCCTCGATCGAGCTCGACGCCTTCGACAGCCACTTGCCCCTTCCGGCCACGCTGGAACTGGTAGTGGCCCCCCTGTTCTGCAAGACCTTCGACGCGCTCGAGATCATCGAGCGGCTGGGTGCACAGGATTACCGCAAGACCCTGCGGGTCGTGGCACCCAAACTGCCGAACCGGCAGGTGGTGCTGCGCGAATTGCGCAGCCATGCGGCACGGCAGGGCATCACGATCGAGCTGATCGAGGAAGGCTGAGGTCGCTCAGACCGGCGCAAGGCCCGCACGAAACCGACGGGCATTGGCCTGGTATCCGACAGCGGAGGCAAGCAGCTTTGCCCGAGCGGTCGCATCGAGTTCGCGCACGATCTTGCCGGGGGACCCCATCACAAGACTGCCGTCCGGGATGTCCTTGCCTTCGGTGATCAAAGCACAAGCCCCGATAAGGCATCCCTTGCCGATCTTCGCGCCGTTCAGCACGGTCGCGCCCATGCCGATCAGCGTGCCGTCGCCGATCGTGCAGCCGTGCAGCATCGCCTTGTGCCCGATGGTGCAATTCGCGCCGATGGTCAGGGGATAGCCGATGTCGGTGTGCAGGACGCTGTTTTCCTGCACGTTGGTGCCCGCGCCGACCCGGATCTCCTCGTTGTCACCGCGGATCTGCGCGCCGAACCAGACCGAGGCCTCGGCCTCGATCACGACCTTGCCGATCAGGGTTGCCTCATCGGCCACCCAGGCCGAGGGGTCGATGGTCGGGGCGATGCCGTCGAGAGCGTAGATCATCGGGCTTCGAACTCCTCGTTAAGGGCGCGGACAAAGGCCGAAAGCTGCGGTTGGCGGTCCCGTTTCAGCCGCTCGGCCGTCAGGATGGTTTTCAGCCGGTCGAAGGTCTGCTCAAGGTCGTCGTTGACCAGGACATAATCGTATTCGGCCCAATGGCTGATCTCGTCGCGGCTTTTCGCCATGCGACCGGCAATCACCTCTTCGCTGTCCTGCGCCCGCGACCGCAGGCGGCGATCCAGTTCTGCGATGGACGGGGGCAGGATGAAGATCGAAACGACATCTCCGCGCATCGCCTGCTTGATCTGCTGGCCGCCCTGCCAGTCGATGTCGAAGACCGTGTCGGTCCCGGCCTGCATCGCGGCCTCGACCGGGGCGCGGGGGGAGCCGTAGAGGTTGCCAAAGACCTCGGCATGTTCCAGCATCTCGCCGGTCTTCACCATGTCCTCGAACTCGGCGCGCGAGCGGAAGTAGTATTCGCGGCCGTCCGCTTCGCCGGGCCGCGCCGGGCGGGTGGTGGCCGAGACGGAAAAGCGCATCGTCGGGTCCCAGGCCATCAACATACGGCTGAGGGTCGATTTGCCGGCCCCCGAGGGCGAGGAGAGGATGAGCAAGAGCCCGCGCCTGAGTGACTTGGGGGTCATCGGTCATTCCACATTCTGGACCTGCTCGCGCATCTGATCGATCACGGTTTTCAGGTCAAGACCGATGCGGGTCAGGCCCAGCGACTGCGCCTTGGAACACAGGGTGTTCGCCTCTCGCATGAACTCCTGCATCAGGAAATCGAGCTTGCGGCCGACTGGCGCGGGGTCGGCGACATGGGCGCGGGCGGCCTCGACATGGGCAGTCAGGCGGTCAAGCTCTTCGGTGACGTCAGTCTTGACGGCCAGCAGCGCCAGTTCCTGTGAGAGCCGCATTTCATCTACCGCAGCAGTCGCTGCAAGCACACGGGCCAGGCTGTCGCGCAGGGTTTCTGCCTGGGTTGCGGTCCGCAAGGCGGTTTCAGCCTGTGCATCCAGCGCCAGCTGCGCAATCCGGTCCAACTGGGCGGACAGGACTGCGGCCAGTGCCTTGCCTTCCGCAGCCCGCATCGCGCCGAATTCCGCCAGCAGGCCCGGCAGGTCGGCCAGCAAGACCGCGCGCAACGGGCCAGTGTCGGTTTCCTGCGCCGTCGCGTCGATCACCCCGCGCAGGGTCAGCACATCTGCGGCCGTTGCTTGCCGCAGGGTCAGGCCCGCGTCCATCGCCGCCGTCTCGACCTTCGCAAGCGCCATCAGCGCCGCTCCCAGCACCTCGGGGTTCAGCCGGAAGGCTGTGTCGTCGCGCCCCTCGTCCTGGGCAACCTTCAGCGACAGGCTGACATTGCCGCGCGGGATCGCCTTTTGCAGCTCGGTCCGAACCGCGGCCTCCAGCCCGTCGACCCAGTCCGGCACCCGCAGCCGCAGGTCCAGCCCTTTGCCGTTCACCGAGCGCAGGTCCCAGACCCAGGCGTAGCCCGCCCCTGCCCCGCGCCGGGCTGCGAAACCTGTCATCGAGATCATCACGCCCTCGCTCAACCGCCGCGTGCGGTGTTTACCATTTGATTAGATTTTCGACCGAATCTGAGCAATCCGGGCTATTTTCCCTTCATGGCGCGGCGGGCGGATGCCCCGCAAGGGGCGTGTTGCGGGGATGGAGACAAAGATGACGCTTGGCTTTCTCGACCAACTTCGGACCCGGCGCGACACATCCCTTCCCGTGGTCTTTGAAGGCCTGTCCCAGACCCGCGCCTACTGGGAAGGGTTGCGTC
>WOUW01000014.1:17389-40266 GCA_009773055.1 Paracoccaceae bacterium | reverse complement strand
CCAGCGCCGCCGCTTCGGCCACCGATCCGGTGCCGAACATCGCGTCCACACGCCCGGACCGTGTCAGCGTCACTTGCCCCTGCAATGCCGCGGGTTCCAGCGACACAAGCGACACGCCCAGCACCCGTGCCAGAGGTTCCAGCCCCCCTGCCTTTGCAGTCAGCGTGGCAAGATGCGTCAGGCCTTCCGCCCCCCCGGCCCGCGCCAGCGCGTCCTGCAGCGCGGCCAGTGTCACCCCTGACCGGAACCCGAAACCCGCGACGATCATCGGGTGACGCTCCATTGCAGGATCGGCAGCGCGGCGCGCCACGCCCGCTTGCGGCCGAGGGTTGCAGGCTCGGACAACTCGATCTTCAGCAGGCTGCCGCCAAGTCGCGCGGACCAGTCCACCACCAGCGCCTCGGTCTCGATCGTCACGGCGTTGATGACCAGTCGGGTGCCCGCTGGCATCACCTCCCAAAGCTGCCCCAAAAGCGCCTCGGATGCCCCGCCGCCGACGAACACTGCATCAGGGCGGGGCAATGCCTCCAACCCCTCAGGCGCGCGCGCCTGATGCAGCCGATGGCGATGGCCCAGCCCGAAAGCATCGACATTCCCAAGCGCGCGGGCGGCCCTGTCAGGGTCGGCCTCCAGCGCCTCGACCCGCGCGCCCCCGGCCAGCAACCATTCGATGCCGATGGACCCTGATCCCGCGCCGATGTCCCACAGGGTTTCGCCCTGGCGCGGGGCGAGGGCCGAGAGGGTCAGCGCGCGGACGGGCCGCTTGGTGATCTGGCCGTCGTGCTGAAAAAGCTCATCGGGCAGGCCACTGGTCCGCGGCAGCCCGGGATCGGTGGCCTCGATGGCCGCCGAGACCGGGGCACTGACCGGGCCCGCTGGCAGGCCGCGGGTGATGCTTTCGTGCGGGCCGCCAAGGCGTTGGAGGATGGTCAGGCGGGCGTTCTGGTGGCCGTTCGCAGCCAGCCATGCAGCAAGCTCGCCCACAGCCGCCCCATCGCGCAGCGTGCAGATCGCTCGCACGCCCTTGCCCAGGACGGGACGCAAGCGCGTGAACGGCGCGGCGTGCAGGCCAAGGCAGAGGGTCTCCTCCAGTCGCCAACCCAGCCGGTTCGCGGCCAGCTGAAAGGTCGAGAGCGCTGGGTGCGAGGTCCATTCGTCGGCGGAGAGATGGGCCATCAGGCTACCGCCCGCCCCGAACCAGAACGGATCGCCCGAAGCGAGGACCACGGTGGGGCTGCCTCGGTGCGCCAGCACCGGCATGGGGTCGTAGGGAACGGGCCAGGGCTGGGCCTTGTCCCCAGCCCCGATCAGGTCCAGATGCCGGGGGCCGCCGAAGATGACCTTCGCGGCGGCGAGCGCGGCGTGGCTTGCAGACGACAGGCCCGCCGGTCCATCTTCGCCAAGGCCGATCAGGGTCAGCCAGGGATCACGCATGACACGGATACTCCTTCTGGGCGGCACGACCGAGGCGAACCTTTTGGCCATGGCCATCGCGAAGGCGGGGCTGGCGGGCGTCTACTCTTATGCAGGTCGAACCGAGGCGCCGATGGGCCAGCCGATCCATATGCGCGTCGGCGGGTTCGGCGGGGTGGAGGGGCT
The DNA here is from genome assembly GCA_009773055.1 of Paracoccaceae bacterium. Classification (GTDB taxonomy): domain Bacteria; phylum Pseudomonadota; class Alphaproteobacteria; order Rhodobacterales; family Rhodobacteraceae; genus Tabrizicola. The sequence goes on along the minus strand of WOUW01000014.1, from coordinate 38,667 downwards.
GCGGGCCTACCTTGCGGCCGAGGGCATCACACATGTGATCGACGCAACCCACCCGTTCGCCGCACAGATGACCACCAACGCCATTGCCGCCTGCACAGCCACCGAAATCCCGCTCATCGCATTGGAACGCGCGCCCTGGGTGGCGGGCGAAGACGACCACTGGACGCGGGTGCCCGACATTCCGGCCGCCGTCGCCGCGCTTGCCGGACCGCCGAAGGGCGTGTTCCTGGCCATCGGTCGGCAGCACATCGACGCGTTCGCGGCCCAACCGCAGCACCGGTATCTGTTGCGACTGGTGGACGAACCCACTGGCCCCTTGCCCTTCCCGGCAGAGGTGATCGTGGCGCGCGGCCCTTTCGACGTGGCGAGCGATACGGCGCTGTTGCAGACGCATGGCACCGAGGTGGTCGTCGCAAAGAACGCCGGCGGCAAGGGCGCCGTGGCGAAGATCGCCGCCGCGCGGGCACTTGGCCTGCCGGTCGTGATGATCGACCGACCGCAGGTTCCCGACCGCCGGGTGGCCCGCACCGTGACCGAGGTCATGGCCTGGCTGAACGGTTGAACCGCAGCCCAGACTTTCCAAAAAGTCTGGCAGGATGCTTCGAAGGATTCTGCGACTGATCATCGCACGCTCCTTGGCGAGTAGACGAAGCGCCCGACGCGGCGGGTGGCAGAGTTGCCGACGATGATGACCGTGCGCATGTCGGCCATCTCGGGTGTGGCTTCGCCAAGGGTGACGGTACTGAGGCGTTCGTCGGGGGTGGAAACTGCGCGGGCGAAAGTGATCAGGCGGTCGGGTCCGCATTCCTCCAGCAAGGTCGCGAGGGCCTTCACAAACCCTTCAGGTCGGCTGGCAGACCGCGGGTTGTAAAAGGCCATCGCAAAGTCCGCGCGGGCTGCGTAGCGGAGGCGGGTTTCGATGACGTCCCAAGGTTTCAGGTTGTCGCTCAGGTTGATGCAGCAGAAATCATGGCCCAAGGGGGCACCGGCAGCAGCAGCGGCGGCAAGCATCGCGGTTATGCCGGGGAGGACGCGGATATCCAGCGTCTGCCAGTCCTCACGTCCTTCCAGCGCCTCGAAGACCGCACTCGCCATTGCAAAGACGCCGGGGTCACCCGATGAGACCACCACTACGCGCTTGCCTGTCGCAGCCATCGTCAGCGCGGCGCGCGCGCGGTCCAATTCGACACGGTTGTCAGAGGGGTGAAGGGTCAGCCCCTCGCGCGGCGCAATGCGGGCGACGTAGGGGATGTAGCCAACCACATCGGTCGCCTCGGCAAGGGTTGCCGAGACCTCTGGCGTGACCAGCCGGTCATCACCCGGTCCAAGCCCCGCGATGGCCAGCCAGCCGCTCATTCGGCGATCTCGGGGCGGCGACCGTGGCCATGGACCAGCACGATGGCGAAATAAGGGACGTCGTGCGGCTCGACCTCGGCCAAGCGGACGACGCGTTGGCCGGGCATCGTGCCACGCTCTACCAGCCAGGCAGAGCTAAGCCGCCCCGCCCGTTCCAGCGCCCGGCGGACGCGGGGCAGGTTGCGACCGGTCTTCATGATCACCAGCGCGTCGGCATTCTGCATGTGGCTGACGAGGTCGTCCTCTGGCAACGTGCCCATCAGGACGGTCAGGACGTCATCGCCCCAGGTGATCGGCGTGTCGGTGGCGTTCCAGCAGCCGGTCATGCCGGTGATGCCGGGGATCACCTCGACCGGGACCCGGCCCTGCAGGCGCGAGTGCAGGTGCATGAAACTGCCGTAGAAGAATGGGTCGCCCTCGCAAAGGACCACCACGTCCTCGGTCGCGGCAAGGGACGCCAGTCGATCGGCCCAGGCGTCGTAGAAACGGGCCAAAGCCTGTGTGTAGTCCGGACTGTCGAAGGGAATTTCGGTGGTGACCGGGTATTCCATTGGGTATTCAATGGCTTGCGGGTTGAGCATCCCTTCCACGATTCGGCGGGCCTGGCCCGCACGACCCTCTTTGCGGAAATAGGCGACGTGCCGGGCGTCGCCAATGGTCCGGGCGGCGCGGAGACTCATCAGGTCGGGGTCGCCAGGGCCGAGGCCCGCACAGATGACGCGTCCCATGGTCATTCCTTCCGGGATGCGAGGGCGTTGACCGCCGCCACGGTGATCGCGCTGCCGCCCAGGCGGCCTTTGACGATGAGAGATGGCACAGGGGGCGCCTCCATCAGGGCGTCCTTCGATTCCGCCGCGCCGACGAAGCCCACGGGGCAGCCGATGATCGCGGCGGGGCGGGGGCAGGCGGGGTCTTCCAGCATGTTCAGCAGGTGGAAAAGGGCCGTCGGTGCGTTGCCGATGGCGACGACGGCACCCGCCAGATGGGGCCGCCAGAGTTCAAGGGCTGCGGCCGAGCGGGTATTTGCCATCTCTTTCGCAAGCGGCGGAACCTTGGGATCGTGCAGGGTGCAGATCACCTCGTTGCCCTTCGGCAGGCGCGTTCGGGTGATGCCCTCGCTGACCATGCGCGCGTCGCAAAGGATCGGCGCGCCGTCCTCCAGCGCCGCTCGCGCAGCGATGGCCATACCGGGGGTGAAGTGGATGTGGCGGGCAAGTTCCACCATCCCGGCGGCGTGAATCATGCGAACGGCGACGATCTCTTCCTCGGGCGTGAATCGGGTCAGGTCGGCCTCTGCCCGGATCATGGCGAAGCTTCGCAAATAGATCGCCGCGCCGTCGGTTTCATAGATGTGGGGCATTCAGGGCCTGCAGGTGGTCTTGGACGGCCCCGGGTGTGAGGCTCGTCAGGCTGGGCGTATCGGACGCGGTGCCATCCAGGATCAGGTCATAGCCTTGGCCGGTGGCGGTGAGGGTCAGGTCGGCAGGTGCCGGATGGGCGCAGCCCTTGGCGCAGCCTGAAAGGTGGAATGTCTGGTTCACCGGGACGTGCGGGGCGAGCTGGAGGGCCAGATTGCGGGTGTCTTGCAAGCCCTGCGGACAGCCGGGCGCGCCGGTGCAAGCGGTGACCCGGAGGATCGGGTCGGCGGGGTCGGTGATGAGGCCAGGGATCGCCGGGAGGTCGGTCGCGCCGACAAGGAAGAGCATCCGCCAGGGGGTCGGGCGGATCTCGTGGTTCAGGGTGGCGAGCTGGCAGAGCGTTTCGGCGCGCATCTGGCCGAAGGCGAGGGCGACGAGGATGCCCTCGGCGTGCTGGCCGGGCGTTGGAGCCAAGAGCGGTTCGGCTGGCACAAGGGTGCAGCGGGGCGGGACGATGCCCCGGGCTATCAGGGCTGCCATACGGCCCCGGCCATTGGTGATGCCGCCATTCGCGACGAACCATTCGGCCATCGCGACGGCGTCAAGGGCAAGGTCGGTCACGGACTGGCCGCAAGGGTGGCCTTCGGGACGGAGGATGAGGCGACCGTTTGCGCTGCGTTCGACGCGGATGTCGGCGGAGGCGCCGGTCAGGACAGGGCGGGGGCCGGTGTCGAGGGCGAAGCCGAATTTGCCGGGGAGGCGGGGCATCCGGGCCAGCGTGGCGGCAAGGGTGGCAGCGAGGGCGGTGGTTTCGCTGTCGCGGAACGGCGTGACGATGAGGTTGCGGAGAGATTCCGTCTCGATGTCGGGGTCGATGAGCCCTTGGGCGCGGAGATCGTCGATCAGGCGGGGATGGCTCGCCTCGGTCACGCCGCGAAGCTGCAGGTTTGCGCGGGCAGAGAGGTCGATGATGCCTTTGCCATGGGATTGGGACGCGGTGGCAATGGCTGCGGCCTGAGCCGGGGTGAGGCGACCAAGTGGTGGGCGGATGCGGACGACGAGGCCGTCGCCGGATTGCATCGGGCGCAGCGCGCCGGGGCACCAGCCCTTGATCTCCCAGGCGGTCATGCGATGCGCCCTTTTGATGGGGCGGTTCTTGAAATGAGAGTTTCGCGCAAGCCTTTTGACCCGCCTCTGCGCGCGAAGGGCGCGCAACAGGTTCGGTAAGTGCCTCCGGCGGGGATATTTGTGAACAGATGAAAGGGCTTGGTCATGCCGCACCGTCCAGCCGGGCGGCTATGGAGTTTCGGAGGGTCTGCCAGAGGCCTGCGTCGCGGAGGCGGCGGAAGAGGTCTTCCATTGCGGCAAGGGCGGCGGGGTTTTCCCGGGCGAGGAAGTCGCGGACCTCGTCGCGGTCGAGGGTGGCCTCATGGTAAAGGTCGAAGAGATGTGGGGGCACGACCTGGGCCAGGTGGGCGAAGGCGGCCATGTGGTCGAGGGTGGCGGCGATCTCGGCAGCTCCGCGGAAGCCATGGTTCATCATGCCCTGCGCCCAAGCAGGATTGGCGGCACGGGCACGGACAACGCGGGCGATTTCCTCGGTCAGAGTGCGGGCGTGCGGGGTGTCGGGACGCGTGGCATCGAGGTGGTAGAGCGTGGGCGTAGACCCGCCCAGTTTCGCGACGGCAGCGGCAAATCCGGCCTCGTGCGCGGCGTAGTCGGCCGCGATGAGGACGTCGGTTTCGGGCAGGTCCTGGGCGTGGACGAAGCTGTCGGCGGAAAGCACGCGTTGTTCCAGGGCCGTGCGGTTTTCAGTGGACTGACCGTCGGTGCCGATCGACCAGCTGGAGGCGTTCAGCCAGGCTTCGCCCGCCGCCTGGCGCGCTTCGTCGGTGAAGGTGTCGGCGGCGGTGCCCATGCCAAGACCGTAAAGGCCAGGTTTGGGGCCGAATACCCTTGCAGCGCGGAGGGTATAGGGGTTGTCCTCGGGGGTTTCGTCACGTTTGGCAAGGGCTTCGGCCCCGGCTTCGAAAAGCTGCGCAAGGGTCGGGAAAACATCGCGGAAAAGGCCGGAGACGCGAAGGGTGACGTCGATCCTGGGCCTTCCAAGGATCGCGAGGGGGAGGATTTCGTAGCCAGACACGCGGGCCGAGCCGTCATCCCATTTCGGGGCAAGGCCGGCGAGGTGGAGGGCCATCGCGAATTCCTCGCCCGCCGTGCGCATGGTGGCTGACCCCCAGAGGTCGACGACCAGACCGCGCGGGTAGTCGCCGTGGTCCTGCAGGTGGCGGCGGATCAGTTCTTCGGCCAGCTTGACGCCTTGGGCTTGGGCGTTGCGCGACGGGACAGCGCGGGGATCGACCGAGAACAGGTTTCTTCCAGTCGGCAACACATCGCTGCGGCCCCGGTTTGGGGAGCCTGCGGGGCCAGGGGGGACCTTCTGGCCGTTCAGCGCCGTGAGGAGACCTTCGGTTTCGCCCTCGCCATGGCCGAAGATGTGGAGGCCGTGACCGAACTGGCTTTCCTTCAGGTCGCAGACGAAGCGGTCGATCCGGGTGATCGCTTCGGCGGGGGTTGCGTTGGCGGCAAGACCCAGGTCGGCGGCGACACCCGATGCGGCGGCCTCGTCGCGGATCGAGGCGATCAGGCGGCTGCGGCGCGCGGGGTCAAGGCCGTCGGCGGTGGAGTATTCATCCAGCAGGCGTTCAAGGCGCTGGAGGCCCGAAGGGACAACGCTTCCGACCATCGGCGGCGGCAGGTGACCCAGGGTGACTGCCCCGATGCGGCGCTTGGCCTGGGCGGCCTCGCCGGGGTCGTTGACGATAAAGGGGTAGATGACGGGGGTGGGGCCGATGAGGGCCTCGGGCCAGCAGGTGTCGCTGAGGGCCACGGACTTGCCGGGAAGCCATTCCAGCGTGCCATGCGCGCCCATGTGGATCAGGGCGTGGAGGCCTTGGGCGTGGAGCCAGAGGTAGAAGGCGACATAGGCATGGCGCGGGGTGCGGGAGAGGTCGTGGTAGTCGGCATCCCGCGCGGTCACGTCTCCGCGTTCGGGTTGCAGGGCCACGAGGGTCTGGCCACGGCGGGTCGCGGCGAAGTGGAACTGGCCGTCTTTCACCAAAGGGTCGGTGGCTGGGTCGCCCCAGGCCTGGTGCAGGTCGGTGCGGAGAAGCTCAGGAAGGGTTTCAAGGGCCGCGAGGTAATCCCTCAGCGGCCAGGACAGCGTGTCGGTCAGGGCCTGCGGCAGGGGTGCGCCTTCGGCGACGCAGTAGCCTTCGGTGCCGAGGCTTTCCAGAAGCTGTTCCGTCGAGCCCAGCGCGTCGAGGCCGACGGCATGGGCCATCTGGTGCGCCCGGCCTGGGTAGGTGGAGAGGATGACGGCCAGATGCCGGTCGGACGCGGGGGTGGTGGCAAGACGGTACCAGTGCTTGACCCGGTCGACGACGGCGGCAATGCGGCCCGCATCGGCCCGGTGCGCAAAGCGCGAGAATTGCAGGTCGGGGTGGCGTTTGCCGGGAGACTTGTGGCTGACAATCCCGGCGAAAAGGCGACCGTCGACCTCGGGCAGCACGACGTGCATCGCCAGGTCGGCGGGCGACAGGCCCCGGTCTGAAGCCGCCCAGTCGCGGCGGCGGGCGGTGGAGAGGGCGACCTGAAAGACCGGGCATTGGGCTGCGTCGAACGGGGTCTGGCCGTTATCCGCCTTGGCCGAGAAGGCGGTGGCGTTAAGGATGGCCACCGGGGGCCGGCCGGTCAGCTGCGCGGAAAGCCAGTCGGCAACACCGGGGGCCTTCAGGCTGGGGGCGAAGGCGCCGTAGGCCGTGAATCCCTCGGCATTCAGCGCCCGGATCAGGGCGTCGACCGGCGCTGTGTCGCCGGACGTGAGATAGCTACGGTAGAAGGTGACAAGGACGGAATTCGCACCTGCAGGTGGAGGCGAGACGCCCTTCTCCGGGTCATAGAACCCCATCTGCGGCACGGTCTTGTCGCCGATGACCGGCCCTGCATAAAGCCCCGCTGCCAGGGCCAACTGCGCCAGCGCGGCCTGCGCGGCGACGGCGCCGCCTTCGTCGCACAGCAATTGCAGGCGGCGCAGGGTGGAGACGGGGAGCGTCGACAGCTCGTCCAGCCGGGGGTCGGGGCGACCGTCCGCGGGGAGGATGGCCAGCGCAATACCATTGCGGCGGGCAAGGTCCTGCAAGGTGGCTAAGCCATAGGGCCAGTAAGCCTCGCCCCCGATGATGCGGACGAGGATGGCTTTGGCACCCAAAAGGGTGCGCTCGACGTAGGTGTCCACGGAAACGGGGTGCTTCAGCGCGATGATGTTGGCGAGGCGGACCGATGGATGGCCGCCGCCCTTGCGCATACGCTCATAGCCTGCCGTGAAAGCACCGAGGTCACTGTCGGAGAACGAGAGCACCACCATTTCAGCCGGGTCCTGCCCGACATCAAACGGGGTTTCCGTTTCCTCCAGCCCGTGACTTTCGCGGAACACCACGTGCATCGGTCAGGTCCCCTTGCGGGACGGTATGCCCACCCGCCCAAACTCACTCCCGCCAAGGCGGAACGGAGGCGCTTTCAGACCTAGGATGGGGAGAGGGCAGGCCACGACGTCAGGCCCCCAGAACGTTGCGGATCGCCGCCTCGTCGATATCGTCATGCTCGGCGATGACAACCAGCTGCGAGCGGCGCGGAGAGCTGCCCCACGGGCGGTCGTACTGCATCCGGACCCGCGCGCCCACGGCCTGCACCAGCATCCGCATCGGCTTTCCCGCGACGGCGACGTGGCCTTTCACGCGCAGGATCTTCTGTTCGTCGGCCAGGCGCCGGATGGCGGTAGTCAGGGCCTCGGGATCGGTCACTTCGGGAAGGTCGACGACGATGGTGTCGAAGTCGTCATGCTCATGGTCATCGTGGCCGTCGTGGTGCGAAGGACGTGCCGCGAGGTCGTCCTCGGCTGCCGCACCCAGACCCAGGATCACACGCGGATCAATGACGCCTTCGGTCATGGAGAGCATGGGGATCGGGCGGGTCATCTCGGCGGAAATGACTTCGCGCGCGGTCGCAAGGCCTGCTTCGCCAGCAAGGTCGGCCTTGGATAGCAGGATCAGGTCAGCGCAGAGGATCTGGTCCTCGAAGACTTCACTCAGCGGCGTCTCATGGTCGAGCGAGGGGTCGGCGGCGCGCTGGGCATCGACGGCGTCGACGTCGGGGGCAAAGCGGCCCGCCGCAACGGCCTCGGCATCAGCCAGCGCAATGACGCCGTCAACGGTGATGCGGCTGCGGATCGCGGGCCAGTCGAAGGCTTTCAGCAAGGGCTTCGGCAGGGCAAGGCCGGAGGTCTCGATCAGGATGTGGTCGGGGCGGACCGGCATGGCCATCAACGCCTCGATGGTCGGGATGAAATCGTCGGCCACGGTGCAGCAGATGCAGCCGTTAGCAAGCTCGACGATGTTTTCTACCGGGCAGTTGTCATCCGCGCAGGACTTAAGGATGTCGCCGTCGACGCCCACGGTGCCGAACTCGTTGACGAGGATCGCGAGGCGCTTTCCTTGCGGGTTCTGCATCAGGTGGCGGATCAGCGTGGTCTTGCCCGCACCAAGGAAGCCGGTGATCACGGTCACGGGGATTTTCGCCAGATTGTTCAGATGTTCGGTCATTCGGCGGCCTCTTGCGGCGGAAGGGGAGGGATGCGGGCGATGGATTGCTTGCGGAAGACAGTTGGGCGGTCGCGCCACGGGACGATACCGTCGGTCGTGGCGGCGTATTTTTCCGCGCCTTCCAGGATCGCGGGAACGTCGTCAAGTGTCAGTCGGCCGTAGACGTACGACCATGCGCCGGGCTTCGACAAGGATATGGCGCAGCCGGTGTTGCAGGCGGACAGGCACTCGACACCCACGATCCGCACGCCTTCGGGCAAAGCACCGCTGGCCAGCGCTGCATGAAGCTGCGCACCGGGGGGCACTTCGCCCTCGGGCACAGGGGACCCGGACTTGCAGGTGGTGCAGACGTAAAGGGTCGCGCCCATTTCAGCCTTCCAAAGGCGGCAAGGGTGGGCCAGCGAGGGGCCGCCCGAAAGATGGGGCCGCCAATCACCGGTCGCGGAACACCCCGTCCGCCGGTTACAACCTTGCGCTGGCAGGTCTCCCGGCTTGCGGATACTGGGTCTCCCCAACGGCCCCCGCCTTCCCGGCTGACGCCAGTGGCCTTGGGACCTCTCCGGTCACGGTCGCGGGGGCGGCTGCTTCCAAGGGCCGGACGGCCCCTGTCGCATTCCCTCTTCGCCTGTCATAAACAGGAACCAGCGCCCGTCCACCTGTGGCAGATGGGGGGCTATTGTCAAGGACACGACCGACCATGACCGAGACCATTGCGACACCCGTTCCTCTTGGCGACCCCGAAGCCGAGCTTGCCCGCCACGCGTCGAAGATGGCCAAGAAGAAGGCCGCGCGGGACAGGATCATGGCGGGCAAAGAGGGCGAGAAGGGCCTGATCATCGTCCACACCGGGGCGGGGAAGGGGAAATCCTCCTCGGGCTTCGGGATGATCCTGCGCTGCGTGGCCCATGGGATGCCCTGTGCGGTGGTGCAGTTCATCAAGGGGGCCTGGGATACCGGCGAGCGGCGCCTGCTGACCACCCACTTCTCCGACCTCTGCCAGTTCCACGCGATGGGGGAAGGCTTCACCTGGGAAACGCAGGACAAGACCCGCGACATCGCGGCGGCGCGGGCGGGGTGGGAGAAGGCAAAAGAGCTGATCCGGAACCCAAACGTCCGGCTGGTGTTGTTGGATGAGATCAATATCGCGCTGCGCTACGATTATCTGGATCTTGGCGAGGTGCTGGACTTCCTGAAGTCCGAGAAGCCGCCCTTGACTCACGTGGTCCTGACGGGTCGGAATGCGAAGGAAGACCTGATCGAGGCGGCGGATCTGGTGACCGAGATGACGCTGGTGAAACACCCCTTCCGCGCCGGAATCAAGGCGCAGCCGGGGGTGGAGTTTTGATCCTGCCCGCGCGTGGGCAGTTTGGCGTCCGCAAGGAAATCAAAGACTTGGCTGCGGGCGTTAACGATTTGGCAAGAGTTGAGCAGGGAGAGAAAATGATGCAGAAAACAGGTTTGGTGGTGCTGATGACGTTGCTTGCGCTGGCAACGGCGGGCTGCGCGCCTTTGTTGATCGGTGGCGCAGGCGCCGTGGTCGCCGATGAGGTGATCGAGCAGGATCAGGGCGGCGACGGGCTGTTCTAGGCGGGGTTCCGCCGCGGGGGCGCGGCAGCCCCGACCTACGGTTCGGTGCGCTGTAGCGCACCCTACAGGTCGAGCGCGCCTTGGCGGTGGGGTGTGTCCTCACGCGCGGCGCGTTTGAAGGCGTCGTCTCGGCGGGCGGGAAGCTGGACCGCGCGTTCGCGCAACTGCATTGCCTGTTCGACGGTCACGATCTGCAGGCGGGGGACGGGGGCGAAGCCGGGTTCTTCGTAAAGACCGGCGCTGGCGGCCTCGGAGACCATGGGCTTCGTCGGTTCGGTCAGGGTCAGGAACACGCCGACCCCGGCGCGGTCGCGTTCGATCACGCCTTTCAGGTCGCGGATCATGCTGACGCCGACATTCTCACCGGCCTTGACGGAGACGATTCCCAGCGTCGTGCCCTTGGCCCCGAAGTAAAGCCGCCCGTCCAACCCCCGATCCGCGCCCTTCTTGCCGAAGTTGCCGGGCTGGGCGGCGATGAGGGAGAGCGCCCATTTTTCAAACTCATGATACTTGCCACGGGCCGCAAGGTCGCGGGCGGCGTGGATGTCCTGCGGGACGCCGTGGGTGGTGAACTGGACCGTGGGAAAGGCATCGCGCAGGCGCTTTTCGATCAGGCCGATTGCAAGGTGTGTGACGTCGATGCCGATCCACTGCCGCCCGAGTTTTTCTGCCGCATGAACGGTGGTGCCGCAGCCGCAGAACGGGTCAAGCACCACGTCGCCGGGGTTGGAGGAGGCGTTGAGGATGCGTTCGAGGAGGGCGACGGGCTTCTGGGTGGGATAGCCGAGGCGTTCTTGCGCTTGGGAGTTGAGGGGGGGAATGTCGACAATAATGTCTTGGATTGGTTGCCCATCCCGCAAGTAAAGCTTGAATTCAGGGGCTCCCTTTCCGCCTAGTCGATCTGGAATGCGAACGAAACCGTTCTCATAGAGGGTATCGAGCCGGTTGATCGTGCCTTCTGGAATTTCGATCCCTTCATCCATCAGAATCGAAATTGCCGAAGACGGTATCGTCCAGTGGCGATTGGATGCTGTCGGATCGTAGCCTCGCCATGGTGTTCCAGATTCACCATTTCGCGGGCCTGATCCGGTAAGGACGACCCAACGATATCGGCCACGCTTATCCGTCTGAGTGTATTTGCTTCCAATGTACTTGTCTGAATGCTTGTGAGTTACCTTGTTCCACAAATAGTTGTTGGATTTGCTGTAGAAGTGAATGGTGTCGTGAACGTCGCCCCACTTCTTTGCTGAGCCGTGAGAGTGCGTTCTTTTCCAGATCACCTCATTTCTGAAATTCTCCTTCCCAAACACCGCATCCAGCAGGATCTTCAGGTAGTGGCTCGCCGTCGGGTCGCAGTGCAAGTAGAGGCTGCCGGTGGGTTTCAGCACCCGGTGCAGCTCGATCAACCGCGCGGCCATCATGGCGAGATAGGCCATCATGTCGTTTTCACCGAGGAAGCCGCGCATCGCCCGCAGCATCTCGGCTGCGGCGCCGTTGCCGGAGCGGAGGACGTCGGAGAAGGCGGACTCTGCGCTGTCATTCCAGTGCCAGGTATCGTCGAAAGCCTCGATCTGCGCGGCACTGCCTGACCCGTCGGGGGCCTTGAAGAGGACGTTGTACCCGGCGTTCGAGTTGAAGGGCGGGTCGAGGTAGATGAGGTCCACGCTCTCACTTGCGACGCTGTCGCGCAGGACGGTGAGGTTGTCGCCGTAGAAAAGGTGGTTCGACATGCGCAGCCCCTTCGGTTCCCGTCTGGAATCCTATCCGTCAGAACCGGTTAAGGGCAAGTGAAGCGGCGTCGGGGCGGTGGGTGGATCGCCCACCATACTGGCCGGGGTGAGGGTTGTGCGCATGACTGCGCACCCTACGCTGCCGGGTGTCATGAAACCTTCACTGGACGCACGCTGATATTTCCAGCATTCGGGAAATATGGAACAGTCCCGCGCCATCCTCGCCTTTGCCACGCTTGGCCATCCGGACCGACTTGCGGTCTTTCGCCTCCTCATGCGCTTTGCGCCGCAGGGGGTGCGGCCGACCGAGATTGCCGAGGCGATGGGGCTGAAGCCCAACACGCTGTCGCATCATCTGGCCGACCTTGTGGCTGCGGGCCTGGTCGGGGTGACCCGGGCGGGGCGGTCGCTGTTTTACGCAGTCGATCTGGACGCCACCGAGGCGCTGGTCGGCTATCTGGCGCTGGATGTGGGCCGCGCGCGGCCTGATCTCCTCTCCTCCCTGCTGACATCGCGAAAGGACTCCGACATGCGGGACACCGATTTCGACGTGCTGTTCATCTGCTCTGGCAACTCGGCCCGGTCGATCTTTGCCGAGGCGCTTCTCCGCGATCTGGGCAAAGGCAAGTTCCAGGCGTTTTCGGCCGGGTATCGCCCCGGGACCACGTTGAACCCCTTTGCCCTGGAGATTTTGCAGCGCAATGGCCATGACATCGCCGGCCTGAGGGCGAAGCACGTGTCCGAGTTCCAGCAGCCCGGCTCGATCGTGATGGATTTCGTATTTACCGTCTGCGACACGGCTGCAGCGGAGGAATGCCCGCCCTGGCCGGGGCAGCCGATCACCGGGCATTGGGGCCTGCCGGACCCGGTCAAGGCGACAGGCACCGATGCCGAGCGCGCGCTGGTCTTTGCGCAGACCTATGCGGCGCTGCGCCGCCGGATCGCGGCTTTCGTCGAACTGCCCTTCGAAAGCCTGACCCGTCTGTCGCTGCAATCGCATGTGGACGCCATCGGCACCAACGCCCATTCCGCCGAGAAGGCTTGACCCGATGCCGCGGATTGCCTTGAACGGCCTTGGCCGGATCGGAAAACTTGTGCTGCGCGACCTGATCGACACGGGCGCGGGCGGCGACATCGTGCTCTTGAACGATCCCGTCGGCGATGCCGAGCAGCATGCACTGCTGATGGAGTTCGACTCGGTCCATGGCCGCTGGCGGACCCCGGTTGCGGCGGGGGAGGATACGCTGGTGCTGGATGGCAAGGCGATCCGGCTGACCCATGCGAAGACGATCGAGGCACTGCCGCTGGCCGATCTGGGCGTCGATCTGGTGATCGACTGCACGGGGGTCTTCAAGACTGCCGCCAAGGTCGCGCCTTACTATGCGGCGGGGGTTAAGAAGGTGGTGGTGAGTGCTCCGGTCAAGGACGGGGGCGCGCTGAACCTGGTCTACGGGGTGAACCATCAGCTATATGACGGCTCGCAGGCGTTGGTGACGGCGGCAAGTTGCACGACGAACTGCCTCGCTCCGGTTGTGAAGGTGATCCACGAAAGCCTTGGCATCCGGCACGGGTCGATCACAACGATCCACGATGTGACGAACACCCAGACCATCGTGGACCGTCCGGCCAAGGACATGCGTCGTGCGCGCTCTGCCTTGATGAACCTGATCCCGACGACCACGGGCAGCGCCACGGCGATCACGTTGATCTACCCGGAACTGAAGGGGCGGCTGAACGGGCATGCAGTGCGGGTGCCGCTGCTGAACGCCTCGCTGACCGATTGCGTCTTCGAGGTCGAGCGGGCAACGACGGTCGAGGAAGTGAACGCGCTGTTCATGGCGGCGGCAGAGGGGCCGCTTAAGGGCATTCTGGGGTTCGAGGCACGGCCGCTGGTGTCCTGCGATTACACCAATGATCCCCGGTCCTCGATCGTCGACGGGCTGTCGACCATGGTGATCAACGGGACCCAGGTGAAGATCTACGCCTGGTACGACAACGAATGGGGCTATTCCTGCCGGTTGGCCGATATCGCGCGGATGGTAGCGGGGTCGATGTGACCGCGCCGAATCCGATCCGGGCCTATGCGGCGGTGACGGCGGCCTATTGGGCCTTCATGCTGTCGGACGGCGCCTTGCGGATGCTGGTGCTCTTGCATTTCAACGGGCTGGGCTTCACGCCGGTGCAACTGGCCTGGTTGTTCCTGCTGTATGAGGTGGCCGGGATCGTCACCAACCTTGCCGCCGGATGGCTGGCGGCGCGGTTCGGGCTGGCCGCGACGCTGTATGGCGGACTTGCGCTGCAGATCGGGGCGCTGGTGGCGCTGGCGCAGCTGGACCCCGGTTGGGGCGTCACGGCCTCGGTCGCCTTTGTCATGGCGGTGCAGGGGGTGTCGGGGGTCGCAAAGGATCTGGCCAAGATGTCGTCGAAGTCGGCGGTCAAGCTGCTGGCCCCGAGCGGGGAGGGTGGCCTTTTCCGCTGGGTTGCGGCGCTGACGGGATCGAAGAACGCGGTAAAGGGGCTGGGGTTTTTCCTCGGCGCGGCACTGCTGGCTCTGGCGGGGTTTCAAGCGGCGGTCTGGGGAATGGCGGCTGTGCTGGCGGTGATCCTGCTGGCCGTCGTCCTGTTCCTGCCGGCGGGCCTGCCGGGGAAGTTGAAGGCGGATGAGGCCTGGGGCGGCTGGCGATCGCAGGACCCCCGGGTGAACCGGCTAAGCCTGGCCCGGCTGTTCCTGTTCGGCGCGCGGGATGTCTGGTTCGTGGTGGGCGTGCCGGTCTACTTCCAGTCGATCCTGTCAGATGGCACGCCGGACGGGCGGCGCGAGGCGTTCTTTCTGATCGGCGGGTTCCTAGCGCTGTGGATCATCGCCTATGGCGCGGTCCAGGCCTTTGCCCCGCGGCTTCTGGGCGCGAAGGGCCAGCCCGAGGCGGAAACGGTGCAGAAGGCGATCCGCTGGGCGGGGCTTCTGGTGCCGATCCCGTTCCTTCTGGCAGCGGCGGCATGGGCGGTGGGGGGGCCATCGGGCTGGCTGACCGCCACGCTGATCGGCGGGCTTCTTCTTTTCGGATTTGTCTTTGCGATCAACTCCTCGGTGCATTCCTACCTGATCCTGGCCTTCGGGTCGGCCGAGCGGATCACGCGGGACGTGGGGTTCTATTACATGGCCAACGCGGCGGGTCGGCTGATCGGGACGCTGCTGTCAGGCCTTAGCTATCAGGTCGGTGGGCTGCCTTTGTGCCTTACCACGGCGGGGGTGATGGCGCTGGCCAGCTGGCTGGCGGCGCGGCGGCTGCAGGATGCCAGTCAGCCCCTTGGCGGGAACATCCGGTAGTAAAGCCAGTCCGGCAGGAATTGCCCGCCCCGGAAGACCCAGCTGAACAGCGTCGGGAAGCTGACCTTGAACCGGTCCGATTGCATGTGGCGGAACATGATCCGCGCTGCCGCCTCTGGCTCCATGATGAAGGGCATCGAGAAGTCGTTCTTCGCCGTCAGACGGGTGCGGATGAAGCCGGGGTTCGCAAGCTGCACCAAGATGCCGGACTTGCGGAGGTCGGCATAAAGCGATTCGGCCAGCACCATGGTCCCCGCCTTTGACGCGGCGTAGCCGATCGCCCCCGGCAGACCACGGAAGCCCGAGAGCGAGCCGGTGATGACGAGATGCCCCCGGCCCTTGGCGACCATTGCTGGCAGGGCCGCCCCGACGGCACGGATGCAGCCGGTGAAGTTGATGTTGGCCATCGCCTCGGCGGCTTTCGCGTCCCACTCTTGCGCGCGGACCGGCCAGTAGACGCCCGCAAGGAAAACCATCCCGTCCAGGTCGGGAAGCTGCGCCGCGGCCGCAGTCACGCTGTCGCTGTCACCCACATCGACGGGCAGGATCATCGCGGAGCCAGGAAGGCTGGCGGCGGCGGCCTTCAAGGTTTCCTCGCTGCGGGCGGAAAGGATCACCTCGGCCCCGGCAGCTGACAGCAGCCGGGCGAGCGCAAGCCCAAGACCTTCGGACGCGCCGATCAGCCAGTAGCGCTTGCCTTTGAAATCCCTCATTCGGCGGCAAGCGACATTGGGCCGGACGCCTGGCTGGACGGCTTTTCGACACGGCCTTCGACCGGGCGCATGGTTGCGACAAGCTCGGCCACCTTGATCCCGAACTTGCGGAACTGCGAGCGGTTCATGATCGTGCCGTTCCCCATCAGATACATCCAGTCGACCACGTTAAGGACATGCCCCCCGGCCTCGGGCGTGAGCTGGATGCTGTAGCGCAGCATGACACCTGACCCGGCGACGCGGCCTTCACCCGGGCCCACAACATCGGGCGCTGTGGCGGTGATCTTGCCGCCCTCGCCCAGGGCCAGGGTCCAGGCGCGGTGCTGGACGCTGCCACTGTCATAGCGGAAAACCTCGGACAGGGTGCCGGTCGATCCGTCCCAGCGTCCTTCCATATCCGCCACGAAGCGCGACGTGACCCGGCCGGTCGGGCCGAAGATCACGCCCTCGCAGGCCATGGGGCCGTTCAGGTGCCGGCGAAGGTCAAAGATCGGGCCACTGGCATAGTCGCCGGGGCGCTGGGCCTGGAATGAGGCATAGCGGCTGCGAAGCGCGATGAGGCAGATGACGATCAGCGCGCCAGCGAAGGCGGAGAGGAGCGGGGTCATCGGATGGTGTCCTTAAAGGGCATTGTCAGCTGTGTCCGGGCGAGAAGCGCGATGGCGGTCATCTTCAATACGCAAGGAAGCCCTGCGTAGATCAATGTGAGGGTTTGGAGCGCCGGGACGCTGTTTGTCGCACCGGGCTGGAACCCCGCGGCGTCGAGCGCGGGAAGGATGGTCAGGGCGGCAAGGGCGAGGGACAGTTTCGACACGAAGGACCAAAGGCCGAAGGCTGCCGCCTCGGGTGTGCCGGTCTGGGCGAGGCGCTGGGCGAAGATCGCGGGCAGAAGCGTGAGGTCGGCCCCAAGGGCAGCGCCTGAGGTGGCGCAGATCAGGGCGAAGGGGATGAGGTCGTTCGCACCCAGGGTCAGCGTCCAGAGGAAGCTGGCGATGGCAAGGGTCATCGCGGCCAAGAGGACGGGGCGCGGGCCGTGTTTGCGGGCAAGGAGGCTCCAGACGGGTGTGGAGACGGCGGCGGCAAGAAAGAAGAGGAGAAGGAGCGGGCCTTCCCAGCCGGGAAGCTGAAGGCGGCTTTCGACGAAGAAGAGAAAGAGGGTGGAGGTCACGGCGACCGGGGCTGCGTTCAGAAGCGCGATCAGGAGAAGGCGCCGCGACAAGGGGTCGGCGAGGACGGGGCGGAAAAGGTCGAGCGGGTTCGGGGTGGGCTCTGCCGGGGTGCCCAGCCATTCGCGGTGCATGGCGAGGGTGGCAACGAGGGCGACGGCGACGAAGATCAGGGCGAATGCGGTGAAGGGCTGGTTGCTGACAGCGGCGAGGGCAACGGGGGCGGTGGCGGCGAGGCAGACGCCAAGGAGCGAGCCGCCCTCTCTCCAGCCCGCGAGCCGAATGTGGCCTTGCGGGCCGAGGGTCTGCGCCTTGGTCACGCCCTCGGCGTAAAAGCAGATGGTGAGGTAGGAGAAGGCAGAGAAGAGGACAGTAAGCGCGAGGGCAAACCAAAGGAGCGGGGCGACGGGGGGCGGGACGGCGAAGAGGGCGGCCATAGCGGCGGCCATCAGGGCGGTGGCGATGGCGATCGTCAGGCGGCGCTGGGGGCGCGTCGCCTCGGCCAGCCAGCCGAGAAGCGGGTCCTGCACGACGTCGATCATCCGCAGGGCGGCAAGGGTGAAGCCCATCGCGGCAAGCGAGGTGCCGTATTGGTCGACGTAGAACTTCGGGGCGTGGATGTAGATCGGCAGGCCCGCCATCGCGATGAGGGCCGCGAACAGGGACCAGGCGGGCAGGCGGGTGGTCATCGACGGCAAGGGAATTGAGCGCCTTGCGGCGCGAGCCTGTGTCTCGCCGGAAGCGCGCTTGGGGCGCGCAACCGGCTCGGGCGTGCTCCGCAGGGGATATTTCGGAACAGGTGAAAGGCTTGGGGCCTTTGGGGCCGCGTCATCGCGTGACGTCTTCGGCGGGGGGGGTCGGGCGGTTGTGGAACTTGACCCGTTTCAGCCAGAGCTTCAGCGCCTGCCAGTGGATCAGCGCCAGCACCCGGCGCGAACCGAAGGGGCGGCGGAGGGCAGAGGCGATGATCCCGGCGTTGGTCAGGGGTTCGCGCGGGCCGATCAGGTTGGTGAAAAGGCCGCCGCCAGGCGTGGTGTAGTCGATCCAGATGCCGATGCGGTCGGGGCGGATGTCGAAGCGGAAGGTGTAAGTTCCGGCGACGGGCTGGAACGGAGAGACGTGGAAGATCTTCTGCGCCTGGATCGTGTCTTCGCGGGTGATGGGCGCGCGATCCTCGCGGTGGCAGAGGTAGGAGTGGCGGTCGCCGTAGGTGTTGGTGACCTCGGCGATCACTGCCCGCAGGTGGCCCTTGTGGTCGTAGGAAAGCCAGAAGGAGACCGGGTTGAAGACATGGCCCAGAAGGCGGGGCTGGGCGAGGAGGAGGAGGCGGTCGGCGGCGAGGTTGTGCCGGGTGAGCACATCGCGCGCCCAGACCACGCCAGTGCCCTGTCCGGGCGCGCCGCCGTGGTCGGCGTCGTGGACCGTCATCAGGTTGCGCGCGTTGCGGGAAAAGAGAGCGGGGCCCTTGGCCTTTGCCGGGTCAAGAAGCAGGTAGTCGACGGAATAGCGGAAGGTGTTCTGCACCGGGCCCTTGCGGCCGTGGAAGGTCTCTGCCGGGATCCGCTGGACCCCCGTATTTCCGTTCGCGGTCATGCGACCAGCCGGAAGGCCTGGCGTTCGGCCATCGCCTGCACCACGTCCACCGCCGAGGCAAAGCCGTCCTCGTGAAAGCCGTTCCGCATCCATGCGCCGCAGAACCAGGTATTGCGGCTGCCGTTCATGGTGCGGATGCGACCCTGCGCCGCAAAAGCGGCGACGTCGAAAACCGGGTGGTGGAAGGTGTTGACGTCGTGGATCAACTCGTCCCGGATCGGGCGGGTGGTGTTCAGCGTCACGAACAGCGGATCATCCTGCGGGATCGGCTGCAGCGAGTTCATCCAGTAGGTCAGGTCGATGCGGTCGCCGGGGCCCGACTTTGGTTCCACATAGGACCACGAGGACCAGACCTTGCGCGACTTCGGCATCAGGCTCGCGTCCGAGTGAAGGACCGCTTCATTCGGCTGATAGCGAATGGCCGCCAGAGCCGAGGCCTCGGCGGGGACAGCGTCGGCCAGAAGGCGCAGGGTGATGTCGGAATGGGTGGCGAAGACCACGTCGTCGAACAGCTCGGGCTCGGCACCCACGGCGCGGACGAAGACCGACCCTGCCTCACGCCGCACGCTGGCGATGGGGGTTCCGGTGCGGATATCGACGCCCTGCGCGTTCATCGCGGCCTGCAGGCGGCGGACGTATTCGATCGAGCCGCCCTGCACCGTATACCACTGGTGCTGACCCTCGTAGTCCATCAGGGCATGATTGCGGAAGAATCGGACCAGAGCCTGCGCCGGGAAGTCGAGGATGCCCGCCGTCGGGGTGGACCAGATCGCACCCGAAAACGGCGTGATGTAGTGGTCGCGGAAGTAGCTGCCGGTGCCCAACCGCCCCAGAAGCTCGCCGATCGTCATTGCGGGATCGTTGGCCAAGGCCTCGGCGTTGCGGTTGAAGTGCAGGACATCCGACAACATGCGCAGGAAGCGCGGGTTGAAGGCGTTCTTGCGCTGGGCAAAGATCGTGTCCACCGAAGCCAGCCCGTACTCCAGCGCCCCGCCCCGGATCGAGGCCCCGAAGGACATGGTGCTGGGCGCCGTGGGCACCCCGAGCTTGTCGAACAGCCGCACAAGATGGGGGTAGTTCACATGGTTGAAGACGATGAAGCCGGTATCGACCGACTGGTCCTTCCGCTTGCCCGCGATGACGGTGCGGGCATGGCCACCGAGACGCGGCTCGGCTTCGTACAGGACCACTGAATTCCGTTCGGCCAGAAGATGCGCTGCAGCCATGCCGGATATTCCCCCTCCGACAACGGCGATGCGGCGTGGGGCTTGTCCCAGATGTTCGAACGGCATTTGTAGCAGGTTCCTTCCCTTGTCTTAACAGCTTACGCGCCCGGACGGCATTCGGATCACCCCGCCTGGTTCGCTGGGTGTGTCCGGCACTAAAGTGAGGTACGGGCAGTGATGAGCGATAGTTTCCTGTCAGGCCAGCCGAACATCCGAGAGCACGGAATTCTGTCAAACAAAGTTGACAGGTTTGCTTGACATGTTGCGCCGTTGCGCCAATTCGGCCCTCAGGTGATCCAACCCGAACCTGCTTGCGTATGAAACTGTATGATGCTTGACGCCAGCAGAGACGTTATGACGGAGCAAGTCGGCCGGTCGCCCCCTGCAGGTGCGTCTGCCGGTTACGGAATGCGCCGGTTGAGGGAAGGGTCGTTGGCGAAGGCAGTGGACGAGACGGACTGGGCAGGCCTTCTGGTGA
Organism: Paracoccaceae bacterium; assembly: GCA_009773055.1. Lineage (GTDB taxonomy): Bacteria > Pseudomonadota > Alphaproteobacteria > Rhodobacterales > Rhodobacteraceae > Tabrizicola. The sequence continues at coordinate 18,472 of WOUW01000014.1, read as the reverse complement.
AAGTGCGCGATCATCAGGATCGGGCAGCGTTTGCAGCGTTGTTCCGGCACTTTGCCCCCCGGGTGAAGGCCTTCCTGATGAAGTCGGGCGCAGGGGCGGCCCTGGCCGAGGAATGTGCGCAGGACGTCATGGCGACGCTGTGGCAGAAGGCGCATCTTTTCGACCCCTCGCGGGCCAGCGTGGCGACATGGGTCTATACCATCGCCCGCAACCGGCGGATCGACGCGCTGCGGAAATCGCGGCGGGCCGAGCCGGAAGAACTGGATTGGGGCCCCGAACCCGAGCCTGATCAGGCCGAGGTTATGGAGGCCCAGCAAGAGACAGAGCGGCTGGGGCGGGCGTTGTCCGCCTTGCCCGGACCACAGAGGACACTGATCGAGCGCGCCTTTTATGGCGAGCTTTCCCACAGCGAGATTGCCGCCGAAACCGGCCTGCCGCTTGGGACGATCAAATCGCGGATACGACTGGCACTGGACAAGCTGCGCCAGCAGATGACCTGAAGGACGACGACGGACATGACGATACGCCACCACCTTTCCGACCAGCTTTTGATGGCCTATGCGGCCGGCCAGTTGCCCGAGGCGTTCAACCTCGTCCTGGCGACGCATGTGTCGCTGTGCGACGACTGCCGGGCGCGGTCCGAGTCCTTCGACACGGTGGGTGGCGCGCTTCTGGAAGAGGCCGAAGAGATCGCGATGGGCGAAGATGCGCTGACCCGCGCTCTCGACCGGATCGAGGGTCTGCCGCAGGCGACGCGCTCCGAGCCGTTGCGCTCCTCCGGCGTCTTGCCCGCGCCGTTGGCCGATTATGTCGGCGGTGATCTGTCGGCCGTGCGCTGGCGGCGGGTTGGCGGTGGCGTGAAGCAGGCGATCCTGCCCACGGGCAAGGACGCTTCGGCCCGGCTTCTGTTCATCCCGGCGGGGAAAGCTGTGCCCGACCACGGCCACCGCGGGATGGAGCTGACGCTGGTCCTGCAGGGTGCCTTTGCCGATGCGAACGACCGGTTCGGTCGCGGCGACATCGAAATTGCCGACGAGGACATGGAGCATACTCCGGTGGCTTTGGCCGGGCAGGACTGCATCT
>WOUW01000014.1:0-17377 GCA_009773055.1 Paracoccaceae bacterium | reverse complement strand
CATCTGCCTTGCGGCGACGGATGCCCCCCTGCGGTTCCGGGGCCTGATCCCGCGTCTGGCGCAGCCGCTTTTGCGGATTTGAGGCACGATCTTTCGGCGAAAGATCGCAGTGTCCGGGACGGTCAGTCCAACCCGTGAAGGCGCACGGCAATGACTGGCCAATCGCCGCCCAGCCGTGCGGTGCCATCGGTCAGGATCAGGTCGTCGCGCGCCACGTCCGCACCATTCACCCGGCAGGGTCCAAGAGCATAAAGCGCAAGACGTCCCCCGGCGGGAAGCAGGTCATGCTGTGCAAGGGTGACCTCGGGCAGCGGCAGGTGCCGCACGGTCATCACATTGAAATCATCGCTCTGCTGGCCGCCGGTCTCGCTCGCCATGACCTGCAGGTCGCCGGGGAATGCGACGGGAACCAGTGGCTTGCAGCGCAGGTCGAGCCCGACCCCGGTCAGCCGGAACCCGGGACCGGACAGGACGGTGAGGTTCCGCTCGATCCCCGGGAACAGCGAGAACGGCCCGTCCTCCACCACCGCCGCCCGCGAGAGCCGGACGAGAAGCTGCCCGTCGCGTTCCAGCCGCCAAAGCTCGGTCGTGGTGCCACGCCCGTTCTTCCAGGGCTGGCGGGTGTAGTCAGTGGGGCGCAGGTGGATCATTCCGCAGCCGTCGGGCCGATCACTTTGGCGGGGGCGTCCGGTGCCAGTTCCTCGAAGTCGAAATTGTCCAGGCGACGGGCGCGTCTGCCGGCTTTCTCGGACGAGACCTTGATGTCCTCGATGTCCTTTGCTGCCTGGCCAAAGTGGCGGTCCAGGCTTTCGACGCGGGTGCCAAGGCGGTCGACGTCGGCGTAAAGGAGCGCCAGTTCCTTGCGGATCGCCCCGGCCTGTTCGCGCATCCGGGCGTCCTTCAGGACCGCCCGCATCGTGTTCAGGGTGGCCATGCAGGTGGTCGGCGACACGATCCAGACCTTCACGCCAAAGCCTTCGCGCACGAGTTCGGGGAAGTTGGCGTGCAGTTCCGCGTAGACGGCTTCCGACGGCAGGAACATCAGAGCGCCATCGGCGGTTTCGCCCTCCAGAATGTATTTCTCGGAGATCGCCCGGATATGCGCGCGGACGGCGGTGCGCATCTGCTGCGCGGCCTCTTGTACCCCGCGCGGGGTGTCGGCGCGACGGATCGCGTCGTAGGCCTCCAGCGGGAATTTGGCGTCGATGACGATGGGGCCGGGAGGGTTCGGGAGGTGGATCAGGCAATCGGCGCGGCGGCCGTTACTGAGCGTGGCCTGCATGGTGTAGGCGTCCTTCGGCAGCGCTTTCTGCACGATGTCGTGCAGCTGAATCTCTCCGAACGCGCCCCGGGTCTGCTTGTTCGACAGGATGTCTTGCAGGGACAGCACATTGCCCGAGAGCTTTTCGATATTCGCCTGCGCCTTGTCGATGGTTTCCAGCCGGGTCTGAAGTTCGCCCAGGCTGCGGGCGGTGCGGGTCGAGGTGCCGTGCAAAGCCTCGGTCATCTGACGCTGCACTTCCGCAAGGCGCTGTTCCATCACCTTGAGCATCGCCGACTGACTGACCGCCTGCGCCTCTGACACATGGTGCAGCCCCCCGGCCAGCTGCTGCTGCCCGTCGCCAAGCTGCTGGAGGCGAGAGGACAGCCAGCCAATCTCGCGCATCAGCGGCTCGGCGGCGGTGGCCGAGTGGCTGACACTGCGCAGGATCAGGAGGAGGAGCGCCAGAAGCGCCACGGCCACGCTGCCGAGAAGCAGGATTTCGGGGTCGTTCCAGGCGTAGGTCTGGCCGAAAAGCGTGATCATCGGCGGCCGAACAGGCGCTCGATGTCGTGGAGGGAAAGCTCCACATAGGTGGGCCGCCCGTGGTTGCACTGGCCCGACATGGGCGTCGCCTCCATCTCGCGCAGAAGGGCGTTCATCTCCTCCGGGCGCATCTGGCGGCCGGAACGGACCGAGCCATGGCAAGCCATGCGCGACAGGATGGCGTCGATTTTTGCCTGGACCAGCAGGCTGTTGCCAGAGTCGGCGAGTTCGTCGAGGATGTCGCGCAAGAGGGCCTCGCCGTTCACCGGGCCAAGGATCGCGGGGGTTTCGCGGATGGCAACGGCATTGCCTCCGAAGGGTTCGATGGTCAGGCCAATCCCGGCCAGCGCCGGGGCGGCGTCCAGAAGACGGGTGGCGTCGGTGGGGGACAGTTCCACGATCTCCGGAATCAGCAGGGCCTGCGCGCGGATGCCGGTCTCGCCTTGCTGGCGCTTCAGGCGTTCGTAGACCAGACGTTCGTGGGCAGCGTGCTGGTCGACGATGACGATGCCGGAGGCGGTCTGCGCCACGATGTAGTTTTCATGAAGCTGCGCGCGGGCCGCGCCCAGCGGGTGCCGAGTATGCTGTGCCTCGTCCGGCGCTGGCGTTTGGACATCGGCGTAGGCGGGGGCTTGCGGGGCCTCGGCAAAGCCGGGCGACTGGAAGGCAAAGGCGCGCGACAGGCTTGGCTGGCTGGGTCGGTCCATCTGGTAGACCGGACGGAAGGCCTGCAAGGTCGCCGCGCCAACGGTCGAGGAGGCGCGATGCCCGGCCCCCGTCAGTGCCGATTTCAGCGCGGTGATGATGAGGCTGCGTGCGGCTTCGGGCTCGCGGAAGCGGACCTCGGCCTTGGCGGGATGGACGTTCACGTCAACGCGCTGGGGGTCGGCGATCAGGTTCAGCACCGCCGCCGGGTGACGGTCCCGCGAAAGGACGTCGAAATAGGCCGCCCGCAGTGCGCCGTAGAGCATCCGGTCCAGGACCGGGCGCCCGTTGACGAAGAGGTATTGCTGCGCAGACGACCCGCGCGAATAGGTGGGCAGGGCAGCATAGCCCTGCAGGCGCAGGCCGTCGCGTTCGGCGTCGATCCGCAATGCGTTATCGGTGAAATCGCGCCCGATGACGCTGGCGAGGCGCGATTGCAGCGCATCGAAAAGGTCGCCATTCGCCGGATCGGCACGGAACAGGGTCCGCGCCTCGCCCCCGGTCACGTCGCGCAGGGTGAACCCGACCAAGGGCTCGGCCATGGCAAGACGGCGAAGAACTTCGGTCACCGCCTGCAGCTCGGCCCGGTCCGAGCGCAGGAATTTGAGGCGGGCGGGCGTGGCGAAGAACAGGTCGCGGAGTTCCACGACCGTGCCCCGGGTCAGCGCGGCGGGGCGGACCGGGGACAGGCGGCTGCCTTCGCAGGTGATCTGCGCTGCCTCGCCGTCCGCCCGCGAGGTGATCGTCAGTCGCCCCACGGCCCCCAGCGAGGGCAAAGCCTCGCCCCGGAACCCAAAGCTGCGGATGTCGAGGAGATCCGACCCGTCGATCTTCGACGTCGCATGGCGCGACAGGGCCAGCGGCAGATCGTCGCGGGTCATACCGCAGCCGTCATCCGTCACCCGGATCAGCGTCTTGCCGCCATCAGCGATGTCGACCTGAATCCGCGAGGCTCCGGCATCCAGCGCGTTCTCGATCAGCTCTTTCACCGCCGAGGCCGGGCGTTCCACCACTTCGCCCGCCGCGATGCGGTTGATCGCGGCCTCGTCCAGTTGCCGGATCACCGGACGGCCTTGAGAGCCCGTTATCTTGGGGGTGTGAAGGGTCATACCCCTATGTCTAGCAGTCCGCTGTGAGTCGCGAAAGAACGAAACGGGATTGCGCTGGCCCGGGGTTGCAGTTCGCAAGGCCCGCCCCATATCCGGCGGAAACGGGGAGTGACGATGCAAGATATCCTGACGCTGGCAGGCGCGAACCTGCTGACGCCAACGATCCTGTGCTTTGCGCTGGGCCTGTTTGCCGCCCTTGCCCGCAGTGAGCTGACGATTCCCGAAGCAGTGGCGAAGGGGATGTCGATCTACCTTCTCTTCTCCATTGGCTTCAAGGGCGGGGTTGCGGTTGCCGATCACGGGCTGGACGCGCGTCTGGTAGCGGCCCTTGTCGCCGGTCTGGTCCTGTCCTTCGTCATCCCCTTCGTGGCCTTCGGCCTGCTGAAGGCGATGACGCGGCTGTCGGCCACCGATGCCGCCGCTGTGGCCGCGCATTATGGCTCGATCTCGATCGTGACCTTCGTGACCGGATCATCCGTCGTGCAGGCGGCGGGTCTGGTGGCCGAGGGCTACATGGTTGCCGTCGCCGCCGCGATGGAGGCCCCGGCGATCATCTCGGCCCTGTATCTGGCCAGCCTGGGTGGCGGGCGTGCGGAAAAGATCGACGCCGATCTTTGGCGCGAGATCCTTCTTAACGGGTCCATCGTGCTGCTGGTCGGGTCCTTCGTGATCGGGATGGTGACGGGTGAGCAAGGGATGGCGCGGATCGAGGCCTTCATCGTCGCGCCCTTTCAGGGGGTGCTGTGCCTGTTCCTGCTGGACATGGGGCTGGTTGCGGGCCGGGGGATGCGCAACTCGAAAGGTGTGCTGACGGCGGGAGTGCTGGCCTTCGGGCTGGTGATGCCGGTGGTGGGGGCTGCTTTCGGTCTGGCGGCGGCGCTGCTTCTTGGGCTTTCCACCGGAGGCGTGGCGCTCATGATGGTGCTCGCGGGGTCGGCAAGCTACATCGCCGTGCCCGCCGCGATGCGGGTGGCGCTGCCGGACGCGAACCCGTCGATCTATCTGACACTTTCCCTTGGGGTCACGTTCCCGTTCAATCTGGTGATTGGTATTCCGGCCTGGGTGGCCGTTGCGCAGGCGGTAGGGGGCTAAGATGCAGACGCACAAGGCAAAACGGGTCGAGATCATCATCGAAGCGCCGATGGAAAGCCGCCTGACCGCCGCGCTGGAAAAGGCGGGCGTTACAGGGTTCACCGTGCTGCCGGTCCTGGGCCGCTGGACGCGTGAGGGTCAGGTCGGCCGCAGCGGCATGGTGGCCGTGGTGTGCCTGATCCGCCCCGAGCGGCTGGATGCGTTGCTGGACGCGGCTTATGCGGTTGTCGACCGGCATATCGGCGTGATCGGGGTGACGGACGCCGAGGTGCTGCGGGCAGAGCGGTTCTGAGCGCGCGCCCTCCCCGAACAGTCGGAAATCGGGCGAAGGAAGGACATTGCGACGAACGATTGCTCTAGTCGACCTCACCCATGTTTCACCATCACATGCCGGACGACCGTGTAGTCTTCCAGCGCGTAGGTGCTCATGTCCTTGCCGTAGCCGGATTGTTTCAGGCCGCCATGCGGCATTTCGTTGGTCAGCATGAAATGGGTGTTGATCCAGGTGCAGCCGTAGCGGAGCCGCGCCGCGGTCGCCATTGCCCGGCCCACGTCGCGGGTCCAGACCGATGACGCGAGGCCATAGTCGCTGTCGTTGGCCCAAGCCACCGCATCCTCGACGTCCGAGAACGGGGTGACCGAGACGACTGGGCCGAAGACCTCACGCCGCACGATCTCGTCATCCTGCTTCGCGCCCGCCACGACCGTGGGGCGGTAATAGAAGCCCTGGTCCATCGCCTCGCCGCCGGTGGTAACTTGCACATGGTTCAACTCGCGCGCGCGGTTGACGAAGCTGGCCACCCGGTCGCGCTGACGCTGGCTGATCAGGGGGCCGATCTCGTTGGTGCTGTCGTCCTCGGCGCCCAGCACAATCGACGACGCGGCAGAGGTGAGGTCGGCGACCAGATTGTCGTAGATCTTCTTGCCTGCATAGACGCGGCAGGCGGCGGTGCAGTCCTGCCCGGCGTTGTAGAACGAAAACGCGCGCAGGCCTTCGACCACCGCGCCCACATCGGCATCGTCAAACACGATCACCGGGGCCTTGCCACCCAGTTCCAGATGCGTGCGTTTCACGGTCTTTGCAGCGGCGTCCAGCATCTTCTTGCCCGTCGCCACGTCGCCGGTCAGGCTGATCATGTCGACCTGCGGATGGTTGATCAGGTAGCTGCCCACCGTCTGCCCGCGCCCCGCGATGACGTTGACGACGCCTTCCGGCAGCACATCCGCCAGGATATGCGCCAGCTTCAGCGCGGTCAGGGGGGTCTGCTCGGATGGCTTGAAGACCACAGTATTGCCGCCGCCGATGGCGGGGCCAAGTTTCCACGCCATCATCATCAGCGGATAGTTCCAGGGCGCAATCGAGGCCACCACGCCCACCGGATCGCGGCGGATCATGCTGGTATGGCCCGACAGGTATTCCCCCGCGACGGTGCCGGTCATGCAGCGCACGGCGCCTGCGAAATAGCGGAAGCAATCGACAATCGCCGGGACTTCGTCATTGAGCGCTGCATTGATCGGCTTGCCGCAGTTCAACGCCTCCAGCGCCGCAAAAGCCTCGGCCTCCGCCTCGATCCGGTCGGCGATGCGCAAGAGCGCCGAAGACCGTTCGGCGGGCGTCGTCCGCGACCAGCCTTCAAAGGCCTTTCGGGCCGCCGCGACGGCGCGGTCGACCTGGGCGGTCGAGGCTTCCGGCACCTCCAGGATCAGCCCGCCGGTGCGCGGGTTCAGGATCGGCTCGCGGGCTTCCTGGCCGGCCTCGAAGGCGGAACCGATCAGAAGCGCGGTGTCGATGGTGGAAAGCGTGTCCATGAGATGTCTCCCTATTTGCCCATGCCGGCGGTCTCGGACCCGCCGCGGGTGAGGTAGTAAGCTGCGAGAATGGGAAGGAACGTGGCCGCGAAGACCACGATGGCGACGACATTGGTGACCGGGCGCTGCCGGGGGCGGATCAGTTCATCCAGCATCCAGATCGGCAGGGTCTTCGCCTCGGCGCCCGAGCCTGCGGTGAAGATCGTGACGATGACCTCGTCAAAGGATAGGGCAAAGGCCAGCATCCCGCCGGCGAGGAGGGCGGAGCCCATGTTTGGCAGAAGGACATGGCGGAAGGTCTGGAAGGCATTTGCGCCAAGGTCGGCGCTGGCCTCCATGATCCCGCCGGACAATCGACGCAGGCGGGCGACGGCGTTGTTGTAGACGATGACGATGCAGAAGGTCGCGTGGCCAAGGACGATGGTCCAGACGGAAAACGGGATGTCCATCACCCCGAAAGCCGAGCGCAGCGCCATGCCGGTGATGACGCCGGGCAGCGCGATGGGCAGAAGGATCAGAAGGCTGATCTGCTCGCGCCCGAAGAAGGCCGTGCGGGTCATTGCGGCGGCGACAAGGGTGCCAAGGACAAGGGCGATTGCGGTGGCGATGGTGGCGACCTTGAGCGAAAGCCACAGGGGCGGCCAGATGTCGGGGCGGTCGTTCCAGGCGACCCCGAACCACTGGGTCGTCAGGCCCGGCGGCGGAAACTGGAAGCTGCGCTCCTCGGTCGTGAAGGCATAAAGAAAGATCAGAAGGATCGGCAGGTGGAGGAACAGCAGGCCTCCGACTGCCGCGGCGCGAAGCGAGAAGGGGGAACGGTCAGAGAGCATCGAACGCCCCCATCCGCCGCGCGATGGCGAGGTAGATCAGCATGATGGCGATCGGCACCACGGCAAAGGCGGCAGCCAGCGGGATGTTCCCCGCCGTCCCCTGCAGCTGGTAGACGGCCATGCCGATGAAGTTGGCGGAATTGCCGATGATCTGCGGAATGATGTAGTCGCCCAGCGTCAGCGAGAAGGTGAAGATCGAGCCCGCGATGACCCCGGGCAGGGCAAGGGGCAAGATCACGGTGCGCAGGGTCTGCGCCCGGGTCGCGCCAAGGTCGGCGGAGGCTTCGAGCATCGAATTCGGCACGCGTTCAAGTGCTGCCTGCATCGGCAGGATCATGTACGGAAGCCAGATGTAAACGAAGACCGCGAAGGTCCCGATGGGCGAGGTGGACAGCGATGACCCCTCCAGCCCAGGGATCGAGAGCAACCCGTCGATGATCCACGAGGTATGGGTCCGCTCGGCCGCCCAGCCAAGGATGCCTTCCTTGGCAAGGATCAGCTTCCAGGCGTAGACCTTGACCAGATAGCTCGACCACAAGGGCAGCATGACGCCAAGGTAGAAGGCGGCCTTCCAGTGCCCCTTGGCGTATCGGGCGGCGTAATAGGCGATAGGGAAAGCCAGGATCGCGCAGGCCAGCGTCACGAGCGCGGCCATCGTGACCGTGCGGACCAGGATGTCGAAGTTCGAGGGGCGCAAGAGCTCGCCATAAGTCTTCAGCGTGAACTCTTCTTTCACGACCCCCGAGAATTCATCGATCGAGTAGAAGGATTGCAGGAGGAGTGCGGCGAGCGAGCCGAGGTAGACCACGCCCAACCACAAGAGCGGCGGCGTAAGGAGAAGCGCGAGAAGCACCCGCGGATGCCGCCAGAACACGGCGGTCAAATGGTCGGCCAGACCGCGCGCCGGCAGGATGGCCGATGCGGTTGTCATGCCGGGCCCATCAGGTGAAGCGCCGCCTGGTCGAAGGCAATGGCGGTGGTTTCGCCCTCGTCCGGGACCGGCTGGCCTGCGGGAACCAGCGCCGCGACGTCCGTCTCGCCCATGCTGATGACGACCCGGGTCCCCGACCCCAGATAGCGCAGCGCCGTGACCGTGCCCCGCACCGGACCCGTCGGCGCAAGCCGCGTTGCCTCGGGGCGAAGCGAGGCCCATTCCGGCGGCCCCCCCATGGCGCGGGTCAGGTCGGGGGGCAGGACGTTTGACGAGCCGACGAAATCCGCCACAAAGCGCGTGGCCGGGCGGTCATAGATATCCTGCGGGGTGCCGATCTGGGCGATGCGGCCTTCGTTGAAGACAGCGAGGCTGTCGGCCATCGACAGTGCCTCGTGCTGGTCGTGGGTCACGAAGACAAAGGTCAGGCCCAGCCGCTTTTGCAGGGCCTTCAACTCGTCCTGCATCGCCTCGCGCAGTTTCAGATCCAGCGCGCCCAAGGGTTCGTCCAGCAAGAGGACGCGGGGTTCGTTTACCAAAGCCCGGGCAAGCGCCACCCGCTGCCGCTGGCCGCCAGACAGCTGCGCCGGCTTGCGGTCGCCGTAGGCATCGAGGTGGACGAGCGCCAGCATCTCTTCGGCCTTGGCATAGCGGGCCGCGCGGCCCATGCCCTTGACCATCAGCCCGTAGGCCACGTTGTCGCGCACGTTGAGATGCGGGAACAGCGCGTAATCCTGAAACACCGTGTTCACGTTGCGCAGATGCGGCGGGGTAGACGAGACATCCTCGCCAAAGATGCGGATCGTCCCGCCCGTAGGCTTTTCAAATCCCGAGATCAGCCGGAGGCAGGTGGTCTTGCCCGACCCGGACGGCCCGAGCATCGCGAAGAACGAGCCTTCGGCGATGGTCAGGTCGACACCATCTACGGCCCTCACGGTGCCGAAATGGCGCGATACGTTCTGGAATTCGACGGCAGCGGTCATGACACATCCGTAGGGTGCGCCTTCAGGGCGCACCGCTGGCTGAAAAGAAGGTGCGCCCTGAAGGCGCACCCTAAGATGTTGAAATCAACGGCCGCCGATCACGCCGATGTAGTCCGACACCCAGCGATAGTAGGGCACACAGGCCCCGTCACCCTGGGAACATTTCGATACCGGAGTGGTCCAGAAGCGGATCTTGTCGAAGTCATCCAGCCCGTTCGCCGTGCAGCTTTCCGCCGTTGCCATGCCGCGACCATCGGTGCAGGCCGCAGGGACGGCGGGGTTCGCGCCGAACCAGACCGACAGGTCGGCCTGCAGGTTCGAGGCCAGCGAATGCTCCATCCACAGATAGGAACAGTTCGGGTTTGCCGCGTCGACATGCATCATCGTCGTATCGGCCCAGCCCGTCGCCCCTTCCTGCGGGATCGTCGAGGCGATCGGCAGACCCTCGGACTTCAAGAGGTTCACCTGGAACGGCCAGGACCCCGACGCCACCACGCCCTCGTTCTTGAAATCATCCATCTGGATGAAGGCGTCGTGCCAATAGCGGCTGACCAGCGCGCGCTGCTGGCGCAGAAGGTCGAGCGCGGCCTTGTACTGGTCCTCGTTCAGCTCGTAGGGCGAGGTGATCTTGAGTTCCGGCTTGTGGAACATCAGGTATTGCGCGGCGTCGGCGACGTGGATCGGACCGTCATAGGCCTGCACCCGGCCCTTGTTCGACTTGCCATCGGGCAGGTTCATCTCTTCGAAGACCACGTTCCAAGACGTCGGCGGTTCCTTGAAGACCTCGGTGTTGTACATCAGCACGTTCGGCCCCCACATGTAGGGCACGCCGTAATGGACGCCTTCGACCGTGTGCCACGGCGCGTCCTTCAGGCGATCATCGACGGTGGACCAGGACGGGATCAGGTCGGTGTTGATCGGCTGGACCCGGTCACCCGCCACAAGGCGCAACGATGCGTCGCCCGAGGCGGTGACAAGGTCGAAGCCACCCTCGTTCATCAGCGCCACCATCTCGTCCGAGGTGTTGGCGGTCTTGACGTTGACCTTGCAGCCCGAGGCGGCCTCGAACTTCGTCACCCAGTCGAAGGCCTTGTCGGTCTCGCCGCGCTCGATGTAGCCGGGCCAGGCGACGATGTTCACCTGGCCTTCCGGCGCACCGATTTCGGTGACTTGGGCCAAGGCCGGGGACAGGCCGGTCAAAAGGGCAAGCGTCGCAGTTCCCATCAGTCTCAGGCGTTTCATGGCAGGCTCCCTTTGGTGTGTCTCTTGCATGCGCAGAGGGTCCGTTCTCGCGGACTTGCAAAAATCGTATGTTGCCTAGAAACTTTCACAATAACAAAAAACTGAAGCCAGATATCGGCATTACCGATAAATCATCGAGGAACGCATTGTTTCGTTTGCTTTGCCTTGTGTAGTGGCCTTCGCTGAGTATGTGACTGTGGGAAAAAGTGGTGGGTAGATGGCAAGACTGCTGATGATTGCGCCTGCTCCGGTGGTCGAAGCCGGGGACCGCCTGCGTCTGGACGTCAAGTTCGTCGAAGGGATGCGCGTGCAGCAGTCCTATTGGCCAAGCCGCATCACCGTGGCCCTGCGGCGCGGGGCGCGGGCCATCCCGTTCGGTCGCGACTATGCCCGGGCAGAGCTGCCCTTCGACCTTCTGCTCCTCGACCCCGACGAAGAGCTGGTCGCCCGCCACCTTGCCGGGCACGACCTGATCTATGCGGGCGGCGACGACTTTCACTGCCTCGGCCTGACCGACCATCTGCGACCGGGACAGAAGATCGTCTATGTCATCGAGTATGCCCATGAAACCCGGATGCAGATCCTGGCGCTGGACAGAGGCCGCGGGGTAGTCGGACGGCTGAAGGGTGGCTTCTGGCTGAAACAGCAGGAAAAGCGCCGGCTGCGGGCGTTCCATGCCGCGACCGCACTGCAGGCGAACGGCTATCCTGCGCATGATCAATACGGCGCGATCTTTGCCGACAGCCTGCTGTATCTCGACGGCCGTATGACTTCCGATCTCTTCGCGACCGAAAGTGAAATGACCGCGCGCGAAGCGCGTCTCGCGGCGGGTGCTCCGCTGCGGATGATCTTCTCGGGACGACTTGAGACGATGAAAGGCGCGCAGGACCTGCTTCCCGTCGCTCAGCGCCTGACCGAAAAGGGTGTGGATTTCACGCTGGACATCTTCGGCGCCGGTGCCCTGGAAGGCGAGATCGTCGCCGGCCTGCAGCGCCTGAAAGAGCCGAACCGCGTGCGGCTGCACGGTGCCATGGACTTTGAAACCGAACTCGTGCCCTTTACCCGCCAGCATGCTGACGTTTTCCTGGGCTGCCATCGTCAGGCCGACCCGTCCTGCACCTATATCGAAGCGATGGGATGCGGCGTTGCGATCGCAAGTTATGACAACCGGATGTGGAAGCGCCTGAATGCCGAGGCCAAGGCCGGGTGGGACACGCCCCTGGGACGGCCGATCGTGCTTGCAGACAAGGTGGCCGAACTGGCGCGCACCCCCGCCGCCATCACCGAGGCCAGCCGCAACGCCTTGGCCTTTTCCCGCGCCCACGGTTTCCTGCCCGAATTCCAGCGCCGGATGGAGCACCTTGCCCGGGTCGCGGGACTTCCGGTATCGGCGAAGGGCTTGGCGGCATCGGGTTGAATTTGGCTCGTGTTCGTCAAACACCTGCCGCTTCTTAACCCGGTCGCAGCACGGTTGTGCTTTGCGCCGAGCGGATGAAGTTGGACGCCGGTCCGGTCAGGGGTGCCCCCTTGCGCCACGCAAGGCCCACCTGCACTGACGGTAGATCGCCCGACACGTCACGGATCTCGATCCGGTCGCCTTCCAGGCTCCAGGGCCGGTAGACAAGGCTGGGCAGGATCGCCAGCCCCGCGCCTGTGGCGACAAGGCTGCGCACAGCCTCGACGCTGCGGGTCCGGAAGGCGATCTGCGGCTTCACTGGCAGGGCTGCGGTCAGGCGACGGGTCGATTCCTCGATCTCGTCCACCATCAGCTGGATCATCGGTGACCCGGCAAGCTCCTCCAGCGCAATGCTTTCCTGCTGTGCCAAGGGATGCCCCAGCGGCAGCCACAGCCGATAGGGCGACACCAGAAGTGTCTCGACATTCAGCGCCATCCGGTCGTGCACGGACGATGTCAGCAGCACCGCCACGTCCAGCTCGCCCCCGATCAAGAGATGCTGCAGGTATTCGCCCGAATCCTCGATCACGTTCAGCTCGACCTGCGGGAAGGCCCGGCGATAGCGCTGCAGGATGTCCGACAGCACATAGCCGGCAACAAGGCTGGTCACCCCCAGCGACAGACGGCCTTTTGCCGTCTCTGCCTCGACCTGAAACGTGGTCCGTGCGGTCGCCACATCGGCCAGGATCTGCCGGGCGTGCCGCAGGAAGGCGCTGCCCTTGTGCGTCAGCAGGATGCCTCGCGCCTGCCGGTCGAATAGACCGACGCCAAGATCATCCTCCAGCCCCCGGATCGCCTCGGTGACCGAAGACTGGCTGATCGACAGCGCCCGCGCCGCGCCCGAGACGGACCCGGCCTCAGCGGCGGCGACGAAGAACTGCAACTGGCGCAGAGTGAATGCCATCGGAAACCACGATAGGACTGCTATCCCATCTTCCCCATAGATAGCCGTTCCGCAAGGGTTGAAGCCGATTCGCTGCAGTGATCAGATGCCGAAAAACCGAACGGGGGCGTCGATGGGGTGGATACTGGCTGCAGTCGTGCTGGTTGGCATTGCGATTGCCATGCAGGCCCCGGTCAACGCCGCGCTGGCGCGGGAACTTGGCGGCCCGATCCCTGCCGCCGCCATAGCCTTCGGCGTGGGCTTTGCAGTCCTATCGGTCAACGCCTTGGCGCAAGGGCAGGGCGAGGACTTCCTGAAGCTGCCGCAGGTGCCCGCCTGGACCCTGATCGGCGGCTGCCTTGCTGCCTGGTATGTCCTGAGCGCGGTCTGGGGCGTCTCGGCGCTGGGGGTGCTGACCCTGATCTCGGCGCTGATCCTTGGCCAGATGACCGCCGCCATGGTGATCGACGCAACCGGTGCCCTTGGCGTCACCGCGCGCGAGATCACGCCCACGGGGATTGCCGCCGCCGGGTTGGTGATGGCCGGGCTGATCCTGTCGAGGGCCTAAGGACCGGGCGTCCAGCGCCCGGTTTCCAGCGCCGTCCAGCCTGGCAAAAGCGCGGGCGGCGGGGGTCCGTCCTGCCAGAAGCACAGCCGCAGATGGTCCGCCTCGCCCGTTTCATCCGCGACCAGCGTCCAGTCCATGTGGAAACCGTCCAGCAGCAGCCCCTCGGCGTAGAACGCCACTTCCTCGGCTTCCAGCGCTTCGGACGGGCTGTCCCCCCAACGCTCACCGCCCCAGAACACCAGCCCCTCGATGTCGCGCCGCTTGCGGGTGATGCGGCTCAGGGGCGCGAGGAAGACCTCGATGGGCGTCGGGTCTGCGGTCATTGCGGCGCTCCTTCGACATCCAAGGCCCCCGCCAGCGCAGGTTCGACGGCCATTACAAGCGCCTGATAGCGGGACAGTCGCGCGGGTGTGAAATGCCCCGCTTCGGCCAGAAGGTTGACCGTTCCCCGCATCATTCCGTCTTTCTGCACCGGCAGATTGGCGCAAGCGCCCAGCCCAAGTCCCGTGATCAGCGCGTGGTCGAAGAACAGCGTCTCGAACTCGGTCGGCGCGTTGGCGACAAAGATCTGACGCGCAGTGATACAGGCTTCATACCACGCATCCCGGTCCAGTGGCTTGGTCCCCATCAGGGGATATTCCACCGGATGCGAGGTGTAGACCCGCCGGTGCAGGCCAGCGCCCTCGTCCAGCGCGGTGATCGTGAACAGTCGCGTGCCCAGTGCGGCGCAGGCGGCGTGCAGGTCGGCAAGGACAGTCAAGGCCCGCTCCGGGGTTTGCGCCTGATCAAGGCGAGGCGTCGTCATCGGGTCCATTGTCCGGTTGTGCAGGTCGGTGTCAATCGGGGGGCGGAATGCAGTATGAAGTCAAGGCGCGGCGGCTGGACGAGACCGGAAGTCAAGCCTTCAGCCACGGTGCCGAAGTGCGCCTTGGCACTGACATGGCGGGCCGCAAGGACGCGATGAACCCGGTCGAGCTTTTGCTGTCGGCCCTGGCCGCCTGCATGATCAAGGGGGTCGAACGGGTGACACCGATGCTGAAGTTCCAGCATGACGGGGTCGAAGTGACCTTGCAGGCGGACCGGCAGGACAGCCCGCCAAAGCTGATCGCGATCCGCTACGACATCGCCGTGACCACGACCGAGCCGGAGGCCAGACTGGACCTTCTGCATCGCAACATCCTGAAATACGGGACGATTTCCAACACACTGGCCGGGGCGGTTCCGATGACCGGGACGATCCGCCGGGCCTAGCGCCAGTCTTTCAACAGAACCGGATTCAACTTCTGACAGATTGGCTTTAGCGCCGCGACATCGCGATGCGGATCAGAGCGCGTTCCATCAGAGCCATGCCGGGAGCCTTGCTGGCAGACCGCAGGGTCAGGTCAGTTTCCAGAAGGATCGCCACCGCCCCTTCCAGTGTCCGCACGCCCCATTGCCCGGCTTGCCGTCCCATCGCGTCCTTCTGCTTGAAGTTCACCCGCGCCCGCTGGATGCCGGCGCCCGGTCCTGCGGGGTCGGTCGCCGCCTGATGCAGGATGCGAAAGTGGCGCAAGGCGCCGATGCAGATGGTGACCGGCAGAACGCCCTGACCTTCCAGCCGCCGGAACAGCGGGCCGATCGCCGCACTTCGTGCTTCGGCCACCGCGTCGATCAGCTCGTCGACTTCCGCCTCGATGGTTGCCGGAGCCATGGCGGCAACATCGACAGGGGACAGCGCGGTGGGGTCGCCGTATTTGTAAAGCGCGATCTTCTCCAGCGTCTGCCGGAAATCGCCGGGGTCCAGCGCCCGGGCCAGCGTGTTGAGATCGGTCATCGCCTCGCGGTCGATGTTCACAAGGCCTGCGGCCTTCAGCGCGGCCTCGATCTCTTCCCGGCCCGGCGGTTCGTCGTAAAGCCCGATGCAGACCGCCGAGGGATGCTTTTCAAACAGCGTCCTCAGCGCCGATTTTCCCGTCAGCCCCGCGGCAGTGACGACGATGGTTGCGTCGCCCGGCTTCCAGTTGGCCAGCGCGAACCCGACGGTCTCGGCCAGCCCGTCCGTTACCTCTTCGACAAAGGCCACGCGCGGGCCCGGAAAGAACCCCACCGACTTGATCGCATCCAGAAGCAGGCTGCCATCCTTGCGCAGATCGGCCCCCGACATCCGCGTCAGCCGCATCTCTGCCTCGCCTTGCGGGCCGACCAGTGCTGCAATCGCCTCTTGTCGCTTTAGCGCCACGCGCATCGGATCGGCGCCAAAGATCAACAGGCCCGCCCGTCCCGGATCGGGTTTCGCCGAGTATCGGGCGGCCTCGGCCCCCTTCAGGATCATGGAAAGCTTGCCGACGCCGCGATCAGCCGGGCGACGATCTGGTCGGCAAGAATGCGCATCAGCCGAAGGCCGGCATTTTCCTCGGCAGCCAGTCCGGCAACGGTCGACCCGGTCGCGGCATAGGCGGTGAAGTTCTGCACCCGACCGCCGGTGACCCGCGCGCCCGAGGCCCGGTCGGTCAGCGTATAGTCGATAACGCCCTTCAGATTGTAGCGGGTGATCTTGTTGTCGGTCGTGAAGCCAACGCCCACCGTTTCGGTGGTGATCGTATAAGCCAGATCGTAACGCGGACTCTCGGGCCGACCCAGCCGTTCCTCCAGCCGTTCGACCAGGTCAAAGCCGTTCTTGTCGGTCGGGTCCTGCACATAGACGGTGCCGAGAAGCACCGTAGCCGATCCGCCCGGCGCGAAGGCCGGGGTAAAGCCGCAGGCCGCAAGCACAAGCGGCAGCAGAAGGATGGTGCGACGTGTCGGAGCCTCCCCAGCCCATCCCTCCCCCACGCGGGGGGAAGAAGGCGACGGATCTGAAACGCCGCGCGCCGCAACAGGTCCCCTCGCCCCAACGTGGGGGAGGGACAAGAAGGGGGGGCTGGTTCTAGACGACGACATTGATGATGCGGCCCGGGACGACGATGATCTTCTTTACCGGCTGGCCGGCTAGGAACTTGATCACATCCTCATCCGCCAGCGCGATCTTTTCAACCTCTGCCGAGGCCATATCCTTTGGCACGCTGATTTCCGCGCGGCGCTTGCCGTTGATCTGGATCGGCAGGGTGACGCTGTCATCGACCAGAAGTGCGGGGTCTGCCTTCGGCCAGCCCGCTTGTGCGCAAAGCCCATCGCCAGCATGGGCGGCCCAGATCTCTTCCGCCAGATGCGGTGTCATCGGCGACATCAGCCGCGCCAGCGTGCGGATGGCGGTCTTCATTGTCCCGGTCGAGCCATTGGCCCGGCTTAGCGTGTTGGTAAAGGCGTAAAGTCCGGCGATGGCCTTGTTGAAGGCAAAGCCCTCGATCCCGCGCGATACCTCGTCAATGGCTTTTGCCGTCGCGCGGGCCAGATCAGCATCGCCTTCACCGGGATGATCCACAGGCATCTCGCCGATCCGTGCCGACAGCGCCCAGACCCGGGACAGGTGCTTGAACGCGGCTTCCGCGCCGGACGACGTCCATTCCACGTCCCGTTCGGGCGGCGAGTCTGACATGACAAACCAGCGCGCTGTATCGGCCCCGAACGCGGCGATGATGTTCATCGGGTCGACGACGTTCTTCTTCGACTTCGACATCTTTGCCGAAGGGATGACATCGACCTTGGTTCCGTCCTT
Organism: Paracoccaceae bacterium; assembly: GCA_009773055.1. GTDB lineage: Bacteria > Pseudomonadota > Alphaproteobacteria > Rhodobacterales > Rhodobacteraceae > Tabrizicola. Next base: position 328 of record WOUW01000014.1, on the reverse strand, counting down.
CAGTGTCGCCCCGCCCTCGGTGCGGAGTATGTCTTCCGGCAAGTGATAAATCGGGCGGCCCTGGGCGTCAGTGGTCCTGTAGATCTCGTGCGTCACCATGCCTTGCGTGAAAAGCGCATTGAACGGCTCGATCGCCTTTGCGGGCAGGTGGCCGGTCCTCTGCATCGCGCGAGCGAAGAAGCGGGAATAGAGGAGATGCAGGATCGCATGCTCGATCCCGCCGATATACTGATCGACATTCATCCAGTAGTCGGCATCTTCAGCGACGGTCGGCGTCGTTGCGCGCGGGCTGGTGAAGCGGGCGAAATACCAGGACGAATCGACGAAG